>NZ_JAALEH010000039.1:0-49118 GCF_011058195.1 Rhodococcus sp. 14C212
GGGCGGCACCGAAGCTGGCCTCGATGCTGTGCCGGGCCCGCAGCCCGGCGATCCGGTCCTTGACCGACTGCGGCAGCCGCCGGTAGGCCTCGGCCATGTTCACCCAGACGGTGTCGCCGCCGACCGGTGGGATCTCCACGGCGCGCAGCACCGACCCCATCGGGGGGTTGGGCCGCCACGTGGCGTCGCAGTGGTAGGCGTTCTCGTAGTGCTCCGGCGCGCTGTCGAGGTCCTTGTAGATCCGCACCAGACCGGGATGGTCGGGGTCGCTGCCGAGCGCCGGGTGATCCTCGAGCGGACCGAACCGCTCGGCCAGCGCCACGTGCTCGGCGCGGGTGAAGTCCTGATCGCGGAAGAAGAGCACCTTGTATTCGAGCAGGAGTGCGTGCAGCTGCTCGAACAGCGCGTGGTCACGCGACACCTCCCCGAGGTCGACGTCGAACAGTTCGGCGCCGATGGTGCAGGTGAGCGGTTCGACGCGGAACTCCCGCGTGGTGCTCGTGGTCGTCTCCGACGGCCGGGTGGTGGTAGTCATGACAGATCCTTCGTGGGTGGTGGGGTGGCGGTGGTGTCCGGAGCAACACCCCGCCCAGCCGGGGTCAGAGGGTGAAGACCGACGAGCCGATGCTGCGGCCGGCTTCGAGATCGTGGTGGGCGCGGACCGCGTCGTCGAGTGCGTACCGCTGATTGATCTCGATGGCGATCTTCCCGGTAGCGACGTGGGTGAACAGCTCTGCGGCGAGTTCGGCCCGCTCGGCCGGGTCGGCGATGTAGTCCGCCAGCGCCGGACGGGTCACGAACAACGAGCCCTTGACCGCGAGCTGCATCGCGTCGATCGGCGGAATCGGTCCGGAGGCGGTGCCGAAGCACACCAGCAGACCGCGACGGGCCAGCGAATCGAGGGAGGCCGAGTACGTCGTCCTGCCGATGCTGTCGAACACCACGGGAACGCCGGCGCCGTCCGTCAGTTCCCGCACTCGCTGCGCGACGTCCTCCCGCGTGTAGATCACGACGTGATCGCACCCGTGAGTGCGCGCAATCTCGGCCTTCTCCTCGCTGGAGACAGTTCCGATCACGTTGATGCCCAACAACTTCGCCCACTGGGTGAAGATCAGACCCACGCCTCCTGCCGCGGCGTGCAGCAGTACGGTGTCGCCGGCCTTCAGCGGGTGGATCCGGCGCAGCAGGTAAGCGGTGGTCAAGCCGCGCATGGTCATCGCCGCGGCGGTGTCGAACCCGATGGCATCGGGCAGCGGGATGAGGTGTTCGGCGGGCATCACGCGTTCGGTGCTGTAGGCGCCGAGCGGGCTGCCGGTGTAGGTGACCCGGTCACCCTCCCGCACGTGGGACACGCCCGGGCCGACGGCCTCGACGACGCCGGCGGCCTCGACGCCCATGCCGGCCGGCAACGGGGCGGGGTACAGGCCGGTCCGGAAATACGTGTCGGCGAAGTTGAGCCCCACGGCCTCGTGCCGGATCCGGACCCCGCCCGGTCCGGGCTCGCCGACCTCGACGGCTTCCCAGCGCAGGACCTCGGGGCCACCGGTCTCGTAGAAGCGGACGGCTTTTGCCACAGTCTCCTCCTTGTCGCGCCTACCGGCCCGGTCCGCCGGGCAGGCTTCGGCACCTGGATGTTTCTCGGGATGTAGTTGCTTCCCGCTGCGCGGGATCCGGGCTGTCGCGGGCACGTTGCCGTGCTCGACAGCTGGCGTTCCGGCGGGATGAGGTGGGCGATGTCGCGGCCGCGACCGACCTTCCCTCTCCCCAGCCGACTCTGTGTGATGGACCTAACAGTAGTGGAAGGTGTGCCCGGGTGCTTATCCCTGCGGGACGCAGAACTGTTCATTTGGGGACACGGGGGCCGAGCCGGTGTATCCGGTCCGCACGGTTCGTCGTATCCGGACTCGTTGATCGGTCCCGAGGCGGCGTGGGTCGCGAATCCGATGCGGGACAGCGCGTCCCGGAGGGCGCCGATGTGAAGGACCTCGGGTGGCGGGGTGTTGCGTCAGACCGCGATCGGGGAGCGCAACAGGCCGATGGCCATGCCCCGCGGCAGTGGAAGTCTGTCACCACGACGTCGAGAGGCCGCAGCACGAGGGATGTGGCCGAGGGGCGGGTGCGCGCTCACCACCGGCGGTCGGCCGGCACCCCGCCGCCGCCGGCGTCCGGCGGCGCGCTCCCGGTCCGGTCCTGCACTCGGGTTCTGCGAGGGACCGCCGATCAGCTCTGGTAGTAGCGGCTCGGGGATTCCAGGTAGAGACGGCCCAGATCACCACCACATCGAGAGCGATAATGAGCACCGACCACCACGGGTAGTACGGCAGCCACATGAAGTTCGCCAGGATCGACAAGGCGGCGAGGACGATCGCAGCCACCCGCGCCCACGTCGCACCGGTGATCAAGGCGATGCCGACCGATGATTGCGGCCCCTATCCGGGATGCCCGTAGGAGTCGGCGTCAGTGCGCGCCGGCTCGTTGCGGGCCGACTGCGACCTCGGGGGGCAGCAGTGCCGGCGATACCGCTCGACGGCGGCGGCGCAGCGCCTTCTCCGCCTCGACGACGATCGGGACGATCAGGGACCAGCCGAGGCAGGCGAGCCATTGACCGCCGGTCAGCGATGTGGTCATCAGAAGTTCCTGGAGGAAGCCGATTTCGACAGCGAATACGGTGACCACGACGGGAATCGACAGGATCTTCAGCGCCCCGAGTATCGGTGCCTGTAGGCCGGACTCCGGATCGCGCCGCATGACGAGTCCGGCGAGAATGGATCCGAACGACAGCACCACGAATGCCGTCGTCATGGGGACGTTCGCTTCGGTGGTGCTCATCTCGCCCGGAGCGAGGAGCATCGCGGCGAGGGTGACGGCGAACTGCAGGATGCCGTAGGCCAGCCACTGTGTGAATGCCTTCCGGTTGGCGATCGGCATCTCGGGGTCGCGGGGTGGTTTGTTCATCAGGTCGGGCGGCGGGGGGTCGAGCATGATGACGGCGACCGGGAACAGGGTGATGAAGAAGTGCTGGAACAGCACCATCAGCGGGGTGAGCGCCACCCCGTCGTTGATGTCGAAGATGCTCGCGACGAGGAACAGCAGAACCAGTGAGAACAGTTTCGACATCTGGTAGCGGATGTAGGAGACGATCTTTTCGTAGATGTTGCGGCCCAACCGGATCGCGGTGATCAGCGTTCCGAAGTTGTCGTCGGTGAGGACCATCTTGCCGGCCTGCTTGGTGACCTCGCTGCCCGAGCCCATGGCCACCCCGATGTCGGCCTTCTTCAGAGCCGCGGCGTCGTTGACCGCGTCGCCGGTCATCGCCACCACTGCCCCGCTCTGCTGCATGACGCCGGCGAGACGGAGCTTGTCCTGGGGGGTGACGCGACCGAAGACGTGGAGGTTCGGCAGTGCTGCCGTCAGTTCCTCGTCCGACATGGCCTGCAGCTCGGCGCCGCCGATCGCGCCCGGCCCGAGGCCGAGCTCGGCACCGATCGCCGACGCCGTGATCGCATGGTCTCCGGTGATCATCCGGACTTCGATGCCGGCCTCGTGGGCGGTGCGCACGGCCTCGATGGCCTCCGGCCGGAGTGGGTCGATGATGCCGACCATACCGACGAACGTGAGGTCCTCGACGAACGACATGGGGTCGGCGTTCACGGCCTGCTCCTGCCCGTCGAGCAGGCGTACGGCGAACGCCAGGACGCGCAGGCCCTTCTCGGACATGGCCTGGTTCGCCGCGAGCAGTTCCTGCCGGACGTCGCCGATCGGTACCGCCTGCCGGCCGGGACGGAAGGCGCTCGCGCACCGCGCGAGAACGACGTCCGGTCCGCCCTTGACCAGTTCCACGAATCGGGTGGTGCCGTCGACCGGTAGGTGGTGGAACGTCGCCATGAACTTGTACGCGGAGTCGAACGGCACGGCGGCGACGCGGGGATACGTCCGCCGGGTCTGCGGGGCGTCGATGCCGACCTTCGCTGCGAGCACCACCAGGGCGGCCTCGGTGGGATCGCCGACCACTTGTCCGGTGTCGGAGACGGTGGCGTCGCTGTCGAGGCACAGCCCGTAGGCGAGCAGGGTGAAGTCGGGGGGCGCCTCGCCTGCGACGTGGGTGATGCGTCCCGACTTGCTGTACCCCTCGCCGTCGACGCTGTACCAGCGGCAGTGGAAGTACAGCGACCGCACGGTCATCTGGTTCATGGTCAGCGTGCCGGTCTTGTCGGAGTTGATCGCGCTGGTGGCGCCGAGGGTCTCGACGTCGGTGAGGTTCTTCACGACGGCCTTCGCCTCGGCCAGCTGGCGGGCACCGTAGGCGAGCATGGCCTGGACGAATGTCGGCAGGCCGGTCGGGATCGCGGAGACCCCCATGGAGATGCCCAGCAGCAACACCGTGGTCAGGCTCTGTCCGCGGATCACTCCGAGGACGACGATGAGAGCGACCGCGGTCCACGCGATGATGCCGAGCAACTTGGTGAGCGAATTCAGTTCGCGTTGCAGCGGCGACTTGCTCGGCGCGACGGCCGAGAGCATCGAGGCGATGCGGCCCATCTGGGTGTGCATGCCGGTTTCGGTGACCACCATGGTGGCGGTGCCGCGGGTGACCGAGGTGTTCTGGAAGACCATGTTGCTGCGGTCGCCGAGGGGGACGTCGGCGGCGCCGAGGGTCTGGGGATCCTTCGGGACGGGGGCACTCTCGCCCGTCAGTGCCGCCTCCTGCGTCTCGAGGGTGGCCGAGATGAGCAGTCGGCCGTCGGCAGGGACGATGTCGCCCGCCTCGAGCTGCACGACGTCGCCCGGCACCAGGTCGGTGGCCGCGAGCTGAACCAGTGTCCCGTCACGGGTCACCCGCGCCTGCGGGGTCTGCATCTTCGCCAGTGCATCGACGCTGGCGCGGGCCTTCAACTCCTGCCGGGTGCCCAGGACCACGTTGAGTCCGACGAGTACGGCAACGATGATGGCGGTGGGAATCTCCCCGATGACGACGCTGACGACCGCCACCGCGACCAGCATCAGGTTCATCAGATCCTTCAGCTGGAGCAGCGCGAGCGCCCGTGCCGACGGTGCGGGTTCGGAGACGATGCTGTTGGACCCGTAGCGTCGGCGACGCTCGCCCACCTCGTCGCTCGTCAGTCCGGATTGCGTGTCCGAGGCCAGTGCGGACACCACGACGTCGGCACTCTGGGCGTGCCACGTGATGGGTGCTTGCCCAGTGGCGGGGGAGTCCGCCCGTTCCGGTGTGCGTTCTGTCGAGGCCATGACGGGCGGTCCTTTCCCGGCGCGGACGTCAGTAGGGAGTCGGGATCCAGTGCAGCGGTTGCGTCGTCACCCGGTAGTTGTCGGGGCTCTGCCGCGCCGGGAGGGTGATGTCGCGACTTTCCAGGGGCTCGTAGGGGATCTTGCTCAGCAGATGGTTGATGATATTGAGCCGCCCGCGCTTCTTGTCGTCGTTGTCGGCGACATACCACGGTGCCCAGCCGGTGTCGGTGAAGCGGAACATCTCGTCCCGCGCCCGTGAGTAGTCGTACCACCGGCTGTACGACTGCAGATCGAGGTCCGACAGCTTCCAGATCTTGCGCGGATCGTCGATCCGGCTCTGCAACCGTGCGGTCTGCTGCTCCTCGCTCACTTCGAGCCAGTACTTCAGCAGGACTACACCCGCCTCCACCATCGCGCGTTCGACGGCCGGAACGAGCTGGAGGAAGCGGTGCGCCTCCTCCTCGGTGCAAAAGCCCATCACCCGTTCCACACCGGCGCGGTTGTACCAGCTGCGGTCGAAGATCACGACCTCACCACCGGCCGGCAGATACGGCAGATATCGCTGCACATACATCTGCGTCTTCTCCCGCTCGGTCGGTGCGGGCAACGCGACCACGCGGAACACCCGAGGGCTCACCCGCTCGGTGATCGCCTTGATGACTCCGCCCTTCCCGGCGGTGTCACGCCCCTCGAACACGATGCAGACTTTCGCGCCCGACGCTTTCACCCATTCCTGCACCGCGACGAGCTCGGCGTGGAGCGGTCTGAGCAGGCGCCGGTATTCCTTGTTCTTCATCGGCGGGGTGAGCTCGACGGTGGGCGCGTGCAATTCACCGGTATCGGCACGCTGCTGCGGCTCACGTTTCCCGTCCCCGTGAGCCTTGCCCTTCTTCTTGGATTTCGAGGGTGCGGATTTCGATCCCACAGCCGTGTCTCCTGGTACGAAGAATCCGATGCGGTCGAGCCCGGGATCGGCTCGGTGCCTTCCCGCCCCGACGTCGCGTTCTCGAGTCCTGCACCGGAGGTGCGGACGATGCGTATGAACCGAAGGCGTACCGCCGGACGTCGCGCTCGCGTGTTCCGGCGGTGGCGTGCATGAGTGGGATTCTCCCCCCAACCGCGCAGGGCATGTCGCGTTTTGCGGCGGATGGTGCTCAGGCCGAGCTTCGGCATCACGTCAGGTCGTGTCGATGTGACGTGCCTGGATCTGTTCCGATGACGAGTCTCCGGCGCGCCAGCGACTCGGGGTGCAGCCGAAGCGCTTCCGGAACCAGCGCGAGAAGTTGCCGGGCGAGGAGAATCCGAGCAGTTCGGAGACCTCGGTCAGGGAGTAGCGCCGGTTGCCGACCATGTGTCCGGCCAGTTCGGCGCGGACCGAATCCAGGAGCGACGAGAAGGTGTAGCCGTCGTCGGCGAGTCTGCGGTGCACCGTCCTGCGGTCCACCCCCAGGCTGCGAGCGACCTGCTCGATCGAGCAACGACCGGTGGGAAGCAGGAGTTCGATCAGCTCGCGGACGCGATTGAGCGTCGTCGCCTCACGAGGGGCATGCATCGAATCCAGGAGCTGCTGGGCGTAGGGCCGCAACAGCGGATCGGACATCGCATTGGGGGAGTCGAGGTCTTTGGCATAGAGGGTGATTCCGTCGAAGTCCTGCTCGAATTCCACGACGGGTCCGAAGGTCCGGAGATGCGTGCGCATGTTGTGCGGGGCGGGATGGGTGAACGACACGGTGACGGGCTGCCAGGCCGGCCCGAGGAAGCCTTGCAGCAATCGGTGCAGAACTCCGACGGCGAGCTCGACAGATTGGCGGAAGGTTCCCGGTTTCCCCAGGTCGAGGGTGAGCCGGAGGGTTGCGACACCGCCGTGTTCGTTCAACCGGGTGCGCAGGGCTTCGTTGTACATGTGCTCGTACCGCATGAGGACCTTCAGCGCGCTGCGGACGTCGGGCTCCTCCCGGATGACCAGGCTCAGCGGGCCGAGGTTGGAGAATCGCCGGCACTCGGCGAGGGCGAGACCGAAGTCGTCCCGGCCGGACTCGGCGGCGGAGCGTTCGAGCAACTCGGCGATCGTCGCTGCCGGCACCCAGCGGTCCTGCAGGCTCAGGCCGGCCGGGTCCAGGCCGGCGCTCCTGACGAGAGAGGCGGGGTCCAGGCCCAGCGAGTGGGCGAGTTCGACGTAGTTGTTCAGTGAGGCATAGCGTGCGAGAGGCTTCAACTGCCGCTTCCTGTCCCGAATCGATAAGCGACGCGACGAGTGAAGACGACTATATCGGCGTCGACCGAGAGGCTCGACGTCGCGACCGCGGATCGCGGCCCTGGGGCGGGGCCACGCTCGCCGAGACGGGAAGAAAGAAAAAGGACCGGCACGCCCGGTCGCCTCACGGCGAAAGGCGCAATGCAGCTCCAGCCGGACGGAACTCTGCAAAGGCAAATTACTTGAGCCCGGGGGACACGGAGCGTGCCGATCCGACCTGTTCAACACGACCCCTGTCCCGGGTATTCCATCCTCGCCCGTATGGGCTGCACCACGGATGGCTGGTTCTCACATTTCCGTCCGCCGATGCGTCTACCTCGTATACGCCGGATGGAAGGATCAACCCCGTGAACGCGACGCGAACCCACACGGTCGTCGACTCACCGATCGGACCGCTGACCCTGGTGCGGACGGGCGGGGCACTCAGCGGCCTGTACCTCGTCGAACACCGGCACCGGCCCGGCCCGCGCACCTTCGGAGAGGTCGCGGCGACCGGCTTCGAGGAGGTCACCGAGCAGCTCGGCGAGTACTTCGCCGGGCAGCGCACCGAGTTCACCGTGCCTCTGGCACTGCACGGCACCGCCTTCCAGCTCCGCGTCTGGCAGGCGCTGCGGACCGTCGCGTACGGCACGGTGTGCACCTACACGGACCTCGCCGCCGCCGTCGGTCACCCCACGGCGGTGCGTGCGGTGGCCGCCGCGAACGGCCGCAACCCCGTCAGCATCGTCGTGCCCTGCCACCGCGTGATCGGCCGCGACGGCAACCTCACCGGATACGCCGGGGGTCTCGCCCGCAAGCGCTACCTGCTCGACCGGGAGGCGCAGGTGGCCCATGCCGTCCCCTGACCCGCTGCCGCCGTTCGAGCGGGTCGTCGCCGAGCACGGCGCCACCGTCCTGCGGGTGTGCCGCGCGCTGCTCGGTCCGGTCGACGCCGACGACGCGTGGTCCGAGACGTTCCTCGCCGCGCTGCGCGCCTACCCGGCGCTGCGTCCGGGCAGCAACGTCGAGGCGTGGCTCGTCACGATCGCGCACCGCAAGGCCGTCGACGTCCACCGTGCCCGGGCGCGGACACCGGTGCCCGTCGCGGCCCTGCCGGAACGCCCCCTCGCCTCCGGGATGCCCGAGCCCGACGACGACCTGTGGTCGGCGGTGGCCGCGCTGCCGTTCACCCAGCGCGCCGCCATCGTCTACCACCACGTCGTCGGCCTGCCCTACGCCGAGATCGCCGCGATCCTCGGCAACTCCACCGACGCCGCGCGCCGCGCCGCCGCCGACGGCCGGGCCGCGCTGCGCCGCCGCTACCCGACGGAGGACCCGTCATGACGTTCGAAACACCGCCCGTCGACCCCGCCGACCTGACGCGCCTGCACGCCCGGCTCGTCGTCGCCGCCGAGGCCGCCGACCTGCTCGACGTCGCCTACCGGATCGTCGGCACCCCCGTGGGACCGCTGCTGCTCGCCGCCACCCCCGCCGGCCTCGTGCGGGTCGCCTACGCCGCCGAGGACCACGAGGCGGTCCTCGACCGGCTCGCCGCCGACATCAGCCCGCGCATCCTCGCCACGTCCGCCCGGCTCGACGTCGCCGTCCGCCAGCTCGACGAGTACTTCCACGGGGCCCGCACCGCGTTCGACCTGCCGCTCGACCTGCGCCTGGCCAGGGGCTTCCGCCGGGAGGTCATCACCCACCTGCCGCGCATCGGCTACGGCCGTACCGCCAGCTACGCCCAGGTGGCGGCCGTGGCCGGCAGCCCCCGTGCCGTCCGGGCGGTGGGTACGGCGTGCGCGCGGAATCCGTTGCCCGTTGTCCTGCCGTGCCACCGGGTGGTGCGCAGCGACGGGGACCTCGGCGGGTACGTGGGGGGCGTGGACGCCAAGCGCACCCTGTTGCGGCTCGAGGCCGCGGCGTGAGCGTCGCCCTGCGGTTGGCGGTGACGCCGCCGCTGGCCACCGCCCCGATGCTGGCGGCCCTGCGCAGCCACACCGTCGCCGGCCTCGAACGACACGACGCGGCCACCGGCACGCACGTGCGGTCGGTGCGGGGCCGGCACGGCCCGGCGGTGGTCGCGATCCGGCCCCGGCCCGACGCCGAGCATGTGCCCGTCCGGATCGACGCGGACCGCCGCGATCTGCCCGAGGTCGAGCAGACCGTCCGGCGGTGGCTGGATCTCGACGCCGAGCCGGCCGTGATCGACGCGGCGCTCGGCACCGATCCGCAGCTCGCCCCGATGGTGGCGGTCCGGCCGGGACTGCGCGTGCTCGGGACGACGGACTGGTTCGACACCGCCGTGCAGACCGTGCTGGGTCAGCAGGTCAGCGTCGCCGCCGCTGCCACGTTCGCCGGCCGGCTCGTCGCCCGCTACGGCGCTCCGGGATCCGGTGATATGCGCTGCTTTCCGGCCCCGGAGCGGCTTGCCGCCGCGGATGTCGACGAGGTGCAGGGTGCGGTGGGGCTCACCCGGGCACGGGTGCGGACCGTGCTGGCGCTCGCTCGCGCCGCGGCCGACGGGCTCGATCCGGCCGAACCGGTGCGGTTCCGTACCGATCTGGCGGCGCTGCCCGGCATCGGGCCGTGGACCGTGGACTACCTCGCCGTCCGCGTCCTCGGGGACCGTGACGCGTATCCCGCCGGAGATCTGGTGCTGCGCAGGGCACTCGGCGTGGGCTCTGCCCGCGAGGCGACGGCGCGGGCCCGGCAGTGGAGTCCGTGGCGGGCCTACGCCGCGTTCCATCTGTGGACGCACGCCGCCTACGACTCGTCCTCGCCGTAGCGTTCCCGTATCGAGACATGCATGGGGAAAAGCACTTTCGTGTCACCGAACAGCAGTCGGGTCGCCGACTCCACCGCGGCGGACAGGTGTGCCGTCGCGGCGTCCGGGGTGCGGGTGTGCACCACGATCTCGTCGTGCTGGAAGAAGACGAGTTCGCCGGTGTCGTCGGCGGCCAGGCGCAGGCGCAGATCGGCCAGCACGCACAGCGCCCATTCGGCGGCCGTCGCCTGGACGACGAAGTTGCGGGTGAACCGCCCCCGCGCCCGCGCGTCACCGTGCGCGAAGAAGTCGGCACCCGGCGGCGGGCACGCGCGGCCGAGCCACGAATGCACCACCTCACCGCGCTCCCCGGCACGTGCGGCGCTTTCCACGAACTCCACCGCCTCGGGAAAGCTCCTGCGCAGCAGGGTGAGCAGCGCACGTGACTCGCCGGCCGTCGCACCGTAGAGCACGCCGAGCACTGCCACCTTCGCCTTCGCCCGGTCGCCGCCGAACGCGGCTGTAGCCACCGGTGCGTACAGGTCGTCGCCGCCCGCCGCCGCCGTCATCCGCGGGTCGCCGGACATTGCGGCCAGGATCCGCGGTTCGAGCTGGCCGGCGTCGGCGATCACGAAGACGTGCCCGGGCTCGGCGATCACGCTCGACCGCAGCGCCTTCGGGATCTGCAGGGCCCCACCCCCGCGGCTCGCCCAGCGCCCGGATACCACGGCGCCGGGCACATAGACCGGATGGAACCGGCCGCCGCGCACCCACGTGTCGAGCCACTGCCAGCCGTTGGTGCTGTGCAGCTTCGACAGGTCCCGGTGCTGCAAGAGCAGGGGCACCGCCGGATGGTCGAGTTCGCGCAGCACCCATTTGCGGGTGGACGACAGGTCGATGCCTTCGCGCCGGAACGCGTCGAGAATTTCGGTGTGCGAGGCCGGATTCAGCGCACGACCGAACACCTCGCCGATCCGTGCGTTCAGTTCCGCGATCCGGGGCGGCAGCCCGTCGTCGGCGGGGCGCGGACCGAGGGTGCGCTCGAGCACCCGGCGGTGGGCGTCGGCGGAGAACGGCAACCCGTCGAAACCCATCTCCGCGGCGGCCAGTGTGCCCGCCGATTCGGCGGCGACGAGCAGTTCGAGCCGGGCATTGCCGGCGAGTTCGGTGCGCTGCCGCTCGACCTCGGCAAGCACGGTCTCGAGGTCGACCGTGGGGGCGACGTCGAACAGCCCGGGACGCTCGTCGACCGGTCGTTGCTCCGGCGGTGCGGGAATCCCGGCGCGTACGTTCAGGATCGCGCGTGTGGACGCGAGGTCGTGGCATCGGCGCACCCGGACGCCGGCGCGCAGCAGGGCGGGGTACACGGTCGCGGTACCGGTCCAGATCCACCGTGGCGGGTCTGCCGCCTCGAGCGTCCGCACGGCCGTCGCGAGGTCGTCGTGGTGTTCGGCCGCCTCGAGCGGGCGTCCGTCGCCGCCGACCGGAACGGTCCATGCGCCGAGCGGTTCCCCGCCGGCGGTGTCGGGAACCAGGACGGTGCGCACCCCTCCAGTCTGCACCCCTGCGATTTCATCCCCCGTTTCACCCCGGCGCGGCTGGGCGGGGCGGAATCGGAACGCTACGTTCGAGACCCGGGGCCCCGCTGCTCTGCCCTCGAGGAGCAGCGGGGTCCTGTCTTTCGCGTCGTTACGCCGAGGCCGGGACGGGTGCGGGTTCGGCGTCGCTGCGGCGGTGGAATCCGCGCACGTCGTAGATCCGGGACACCACCCCACCCAGCACGAGACCGATGCCGAGTCCGAGGAGTGTCATCAGGGCGCCCCGCGTAAGACCCGCCGGGCCGCTGCCGTCGAAGTACAGGATGGCCCGGGTCGCGATGTACACCTGGTGCATCGGTTCGAACGTCGACAGCCACGAGTACAACGGCGGCATGGCCTCGAGCGGCACGGTGCCGCCCGACGACGGCAGGCCCAGGATGATGAAGATCAACAGGTTCACCAGCAGACCCGCGGAGCCGAACACTGCCATCACCGAGATCGAGGTGACACCCACGGCGGTGATCGCGAGGGCGCCGTACTCCCACAGCAGCAGGGCGCGGGTCACGGGCATGCCGAGCAGGGTCGCGATCCAGAGGTAGAGCGCGGAGACGATCAGCCCCAGGATCACCATGATCGCCCACTTCACGAGCAGGACCCGGAACCGCGACAGGTGCGCCGTCTTCCGGTCGACGTACCAGGGCCCGTACTCGGTGGGGACGAACCCGAGGGCGCTGTCGACGAGCGAGTTGACGATGGTGGCGCCGGTGAAGCCCGCGAGGATGAGCAACAGCGTGTAGTAGAACGCGGACAGGCCCAGCCCGGTGCCGTCGGGCAGCGGCTTGTGCTCGACGAAGCGGACGTCGATCGGATCCGCCAGCACCAACCGGCTTCCGCCGGACAGCTGCAGATCGGGGGCGCTGGTGGCGAGGGTGTCGGTGACGGTGGTGGTGAGTTGCTCGCCGACGGTGGTGTTCACGGCGGTCAGGGCGCGGTCGGCGATCGACTCGACGATGCCCTTGCCGAAGGTGCCGGTGCGCGGGTTGGTGTAGACGGTGATGATCGGCTTCTCGATGTCGCCGGGGATCACGCTGCCCTGCGCAAGGATCGACGTGCGTTTGGTGAAGTCGCTCGGAATCACGATCGCCCCGTAGAGCCGGCCCGAGTCGAGTCCCGAGGTCGCCGCGGAGATCCCGACCTGCTGCAGATCGATCTCCTCCGGATCGACCCCGTCGGCGACGGCGGCGGTGATCTCGGCGCCGAGGTTGCGCTGCTGATCCGAGCCGGGGAGCACGTCGCCGACATCCTGGTTCACGATGGCGACCGGGAACCTGTGCAGATTGTCGGCCGGATTGATCATGCTGCCGATGTAGAGGGCCGCCAGGGCCGCCATCACGGCGGTCACCACGACGACCGGCGCCAGCCAGAAGCGGGGGCTGCGCAGCGTGCCGGCGTGGGGGTCGGCGCTGATCTCCGTCGAACTCATTCCAGACCTTCCGTGATGCGTGGAGTCGGGTAGTGCGAGTGGCCGGTCGGAACGGGCCGGCCACTCAATTGTGCACGCCCGTGAGCAGATGGGCGTCCTTCTCGGCCCGCTCGTGGCAGGAGACACGTCACGGCTTCGTGCGCGAGGTGGCTCACTCTCGGCACGCTGGGGGTCGAGTGAGCGAATGTATCGTGCTGTCGGTCTGATCGAGTGAGCGATACATTCGCTCGGCCTCGGTCGGTCGGGATGATCTGGCCGGGACTGAAGGCGATGTGCACCGTCGAACGTCGCGGTTCGACGACTGTGAGCGCGCGGGCCTCGGTCTCGGATTCGCGTACGACGAGGTGGGCGGTGGCCTCCACCGAGTCCGCGAGTTCCTCGAGGACGGGGCGGGCGAGGATGCGCAGGTCTTGCTCGACGGGCTCGGCGAGGGTGACCAGTCCGGTGCCCAGCGGAATGCGCTTAGTCGTCGCACGACACCCAAAACCACTACTACCTTCACAAATATTGCCATAGTTGCTATGGTTCACATCCGGAGGGAGAAGTGACGTACAGCACTTCCCGGTTTCCTTCGGAGAAGACGACGGCCGGCAGGACAGATGAGGCCGCCGCGTCGTGAGAGTGCTCGCAGACAGGTGGTGAAATGGGCATCGCAATGGTCCTGGACATGGCGTCGTCGGCTACACCCGATCGGCTCGCAATGGGCCGTCGGTCCGACGGGACGACCTACGGCCGGCTCGACGAACTCGCGGCCAGGGGAGCCACGCTCCTGGAGAAACTCGGGGCGCGCCATGTCGTCTTCGTGGGCGTGAACGGCCCCGTTCTGCCGGTCCTGATGTTCGCCTCGGCGCGCGCCGGTATCCCGCTCGCTCCCCTGAACTACCGGCTCGCCGCCGACCAGTTGCGAGAGCTGATCGACCGGCTCGACCGGCCGATCGTCGTCGCCGACGACGTCTACGCCGACAAGCTCTCCGGGATCTCGCATCGAATCGTCACGTCCGATCGGTTCCTCGAACTCGCACGCACAGCCGAGCGCGCGGCCGGAGATCGCTCGGCCGACGACGACACGGCGATCGTGCTGTTCACCTCGGGGACGACCTCCGCGCCGAAGGGCGTGTTGCTGCGCCACCGGCATCTGCTGTCGTATCTGCTCAACACCGTCGAATTCGGTTCTGCGGGAGAAGAACAGGCGACGCTCGTCAGCACCCCGCCGTATCACATCGCGGGTCTGGGCGCGGTTCTCAGCAACATCTACGCCGGCCGCCGGATGGTGCATCTGCCCGACTTCTCACCCCAGGCCTGGCTCGATCTCGTCCGAGACGAGGAGGTCTCGAGCGCGATGGTCGTGCCGACGATGCTCGCGCGCATCGTGGAGCACCTCGACGGCGCGCCCGCCGGCACACCGTCCCTCGCATCCCTCGCGTACGGCGGAGCCCGCATGCCACAGCCGGTCCTCGAAAAGGCATTGACGGCCTTCCCCGACACCGGCTTCGTGAACGCCTACGGTCTCACCGAAACCAGTTCGACGATCGCCGTGCTCGGTCCGGAGGACCATCGGGAAGCGTTTGCCGACCCCGCCCTCCGCGGCCGGCTTGCTTCTGCAGGACGCATCGTTCCCGGAATGCAGGCCCAGATCCGGGACGACGACGACGTGACCGTTCTCGCCGAGGGGGAGACGGGGCTGCTGTGGGTCCGAGGCGCGCAGGTCAGTGGCGAGTACATGGGCAAGGGTTCCGTGCTCGACGCGGACGGCTGGTTCCCCACCCGGGACCGCGCCCGGATCGAGGACGGCTTCCTCTACATCGGCGGCCGCGCCGACGACACCATCATCAGGGGTGGCGAGAACATCGCGCCGGCCGAGATCGAGGACATTCTCGTGCATCACGGCCAGGTCCGCGAGGTGGCCGTGATCGGAGTGCCGGACGACGAGTGGGGCGAGCGGATCTGCGCGGTGATCGTGCCGACCGGCGAGATCCACGACGACGCACAGTCGTTCCGGACTTGGTGTCGTGAGCGGCTGCGCGGTTCCCGCACCCCGGACGACGTCGTGTTCGTCGACGAGCTGCCACGGACGCCGACCGGCAAGCTCGTGCGGCGCGATCTCGTCGACCGGATCTGCGCTGTCGCCTGATCGACTCTTCCGGGTTCCGGCCCGGGCGCTCATGAGATCTTTCGCAGTTCCCGATCCGATACGGAGGACGAGACCGTCGTGAACCTCACCGGCACAGCAGATCCGACACAGCACGCGTGGGTGCTGCGTGCCCGGCCGACCGGCCGGCCACGGGACACCGACGTCGAACTCGTGGCGACGACGATCGGCACTCCCGGGACCGGCGAAGTCCGCGTCGCGAACCTCGTGATGTCGGTCGAGCCGTACATGCGTGGGCGCATGGGCGGCGAGGCCACCTACGCGGAACCCTACGAGATCGGCGAGCCGATGCTCGCCCCGACCGTCGGGCGCGTCACCGAGTCCTGCGACAGCGCCGTCCCCGTCGGTGCTCTCGTCCTGCACGACCACGGCTGGCGGGAGCATTCGCTGGTCCCGGTCTCCGAGTGCCGTGTCCTGCGGCACGACGATCTCCCGCCCGCCGTGCACCTGGGACTGTTGGGGATTCCCGGCATGACGGCATGGGTCGGCGTCGAGCGGATCGCTCGCGTCGCGGCCGGCGATGTCGTATTCGTCTCGTCAGCGGCCGGAGCAGTCGGATCGACGGTCGTCCAGCTCGCGAAATTGCGCGGTGCCACGGTGATCGCGAGTGCCGGGTCCCCCGAGAAGGTCGCGCTCACGAGGAGTCTGGGAGCCGACGCCGCGTTCGATCACCACGACGGCCCGATCAAGGATCTTCTGCGCGGTGCGATGACCGAACTCGATGTCCCCGGCGTGGACGTGTACTTCGACAACGTCGGCGGGGAACATCTCGAGGCGGCGATCCGGGTGATCAACGACCACGCCCGCATCGCGCTGTGCGGAATGATCAGCATCTACAACTCGGCCGCGCCGCAGCCCGGCCCGAGCAACCTCCTCAAGCTCATCTGGCGGCGCGCGCGCATGGAGGGTTTCCTCCTCGGCGACCATCTCGATGCCCGTGACGAATTCGAGTCGGAGATGGCCGGTCTCGTCCGCTCGAATCGAATTCGGCCAGTGCACACCGAATTCCCTGACGGTGTTGCGGGCGCGTGGGAGGCCTTCCTCGGCATGCTGGACGGCACCGCCACCGGGAAGGCCGTGGTCCCGCTCGCCGCGGGCGCCGGCGACTGACCGACCCGAATCCGTCGGCACGCACTTGGCGGCACCGCCCCCTGCGGTGCCGCCCCGAACCTACCGAAATTCGGCGCTGCCCCCGATCCACGGGGCGGCCTCACATCCGAAGGAGCCATACGATGACCGACCAGGCGCTGCCGTTGGAAGGGAAGGTCGCCCTCGTCACGGGCGGGAGCCGTGGCCTCGGGCGGGAGATGACCCTCGCGTTCGCACGGGCCGGTGCGGACACGGTGATCGTCAGCCGCAAGGTGGAGAGCTGCGAAAAGCTGGCTGCGGAGGTCGCCGAGACCACCGGTCGCCGGGCTCTTCCGCTGGCCTTCCACGTCGGCGACTGGGACGCCCACGAACCGCTCGTCGATCGTGTCTACGAGGAGTTCGGCCACCTCGACGTCCTCGTCAACAATGCCGGTATGGCCCCGCTGTACCCGAGCCTGGACCAGGTGTCGGAATCCCTGTTCGACAAGGTCGTCGACGTCAACCTCAAAGGTCCCTTCCGCCTCACCACCCTGATCGCGCCGCGGATGGCGGCCGGTGCGGGTGGCTCGATCATCAACATCAGTTCGATCGCGGCCGAGCGACCGACCCCGAACGACCTGCCCTATGCCGCGGCGAAGGCGGGACTGAACGCCCTCACCAAGGGCTTCGCCCAGGCGTACGGGCCCACGGTGCGGGTCAACACGATCATGGCCGGTGCGTTCCTCACCGACATCAGCAAGGCATGGGACATGGACTACGCCAACGAGATCTTCGAGGCCCTGCCGCTGCAGCGAGCAGGGAATCCGGACGAGATCGTCGGTGCCGCCTTGTACCTGGCCGGCCCTGGCTCCACCTACACCACCGGCGCGATCATCCCGGTCGACGGCGGCCGGACGTCGACCGCCTGATCGTGGCGAACCGGTGACCGCCGGAACGCAGTGACCCATACCGTCGGCCGTGCCGACCGTTCGACAGGAGTCGTCCCGCATGCACAGTCCCTCCCGGCGCTCGCGCCCTGACCGCACCGTCCGTCGCCGGTGCTCCCTCACCCGCGCCACCGCCGTGATCGCCGTCGCCGTCGTGTCCACGATGCTCGCCGCCTGCGGCGGGGGCGGTGACGATCGCATCACCTCGGAGTCCGTCGGAGCGACCGGCCCGGCCGGAGACTCGGCCTGGCAGCAGGTCGTCGAGGCCGCCAGGGCGGAGGGCGAGGTTACGATCTACTCGTCGAATGCGGCCGACGCCCTCGCCGAACTGGGCCGCCGCTTCGAGGCGGACTACGGCATCCGAGTGAACGTCGTCCGTGATGTCGATGCGAACATCCACCAGAAGGTCGGGGCAGAGGCGGACACCGGCAATCAGGTTGCCGACATCGTCACCCAGGCCACCTCTCCCTGGGTCGTCGAGCTCGCCGCTGCCGGCGGTGTCGTGAAGCCGATCGGTCCGGCCTTCACCGACGCGGCCTCCGAATACGACACCGACACGTTGCTACGCGAGTCCGGCGACTTCGTCACCGGCGCCTCCGTGCTGACCTTCGGCTGGAACACCGACCGGTACCCCGTGGGACTGGAAAGCTACGAGGACCTGCTCGACCCGGCGCTGGCGGACGGCAAGATCGGTATCGTGCTGCCGACGTCGACCGCGCACGTCGACTTCTACGGCAGCTACCTCGAGCAGGTCGGTGGTGAGGGCTTCGTCGAGAAGCTCGCCGCGCAGAAGCCGCGGATCTACCCCGGTGCGCTGCCGGTCGCGCAGGCCCTCGCGTCCGGCGAGATCGCCGCGACGGTATTCGCCCAGGACCAGACCGTGGAGAAGAAGAACGGCGCACCGGTCGACAGCGGGTTCGACAAGCTCGTGTGGGGCGCCCCGATGTACACGTCGATTCTCGCGAAAGCCCCGCACCCCAACGCTGCCCAGCTCCTCGCCAACTACATGATCACTCCGTCCGGGCAGGAGGCGCTCTCGTTCCGCAACGCGGCCGTGCTGCCCGATGTCTCGTCGGCGGTGACGACGATCGACACGGTGGCTCCGCAGGACCTGAGGGCGATGACTCCCGAGTCGCTGGAGGCGCTGAAGCTTCGCTTCGGCCAGCTGTTCAACCAGTGACGCCGGCAGGCAACAGCGTCCGGTCGTGCGGCGCTCTCGAACAGGACTGGACGCACGACGGTACTTCCGAGAAGGAGACGGATTGATGGGAAGAGTTGAAGGCAAGGTCGCGCTCGTCACGGGCGCAGCCCGGGGCCAGGGCCGGTCGCATGCGCTGCGGTTCGCGCAGGAGGGTGCGGATGTCGTCATCCTCGACGCATGCACCGAGATCGACTCGGTGCCCTACCCGCTACCGACCGAGGTCGAATTGAAGGAGACCGAGGCCTTGGTCGCCGCGACCGGCCGGCGTGTACTGGCGCGCACCGCCGATGTGCGCAGCCAGGAGCAACTCGACGCGGTCGTCGACGAGGCCCTCGCGGAGTTCGGCCACATCGACATCGTCGCCGCCAACGCCGGCATCGTCGGCTTCCGCCCCACGTGGGAGCTCAGCGACACCGAGTGGCAGGACATGCTCGACGTCAACCTCACCGGCGCGTTCCATACCGTCAAGGCGGTCGTGCCGGCGATGATCGAGGCCGGCCACGGTGGATCGATCGTCATCACGAGCTCGATCCAGGCCATGCTCGGGTCCGCCAACATCGCGCACTACAACGCCTCCAAGAGTGGCGTCATGGGGCTGATGCGCACGCTCGCCGCGGAACTCGGCCCGCACGGCATCCGGGTCAACACGGTCAATCCGAGCGCCGTCGAAACCCCGATGCTGCTGAACGACGCCACCTTCCGGATCTTCGGTCCGGATCTGGACAATCCCGGTCCCGAAGACCTGTGGGAACGCTCGAAGGATCGCAATCCGATGGGTGTCGGATGGGTTTCAGCGGCCCACTTGAGCAACGCGGTGCTGTTCCTGGCCTCCGACGAAGCTCAGTTCATCACCGGGGTCGCACTGCCCGTCGACATGGGGGTTCGGTTGTGACGATCAGCGAAACCCGCGGTACGACGTCCGCGGACCTGACGCGGCGGCTCGCCGGACGGCGGGTGTTCCTCACCGGGGGCGGCAGTGGAATCGGTGCGGCCGTCGCACACCGGCTCGCCGCCGAGGGCGCAGCCGTCGCGGTCACCGACGCCCGTGAAGGCGCGGCCGTGGAGGTCGCCGAGGCGGTGCGGGCGGCCGGCGGCACCGTGATCGGCTCGGCATGCGATGTCGGCGACGAGTCCTCCGTCGCCGCAGCCGTGGGCGTGGCCGTCGCCGAATTCGGTGGGCTGGACGGGGTGGTCACGTGCGCGGGCATCTCCGGCACCGCGATGCTGCACGAGATGGACTTGGAGCACTGGGAGCGCATCCTGCGGGTGAACCTCACCGGCACCTTCCTGCCGCTGCGCGCGACGATTCCGCACCTGCTCGACGCCGGCGGAGGTTCGATCGTCACCGTCGGATCGGTTGCGTCCCTCGTGTCCACGAATCTGAACACCCCCGGTTACGACGCGTCGAAGGGAGGTGTCCTGCAGCTGACCCGCTCGGTCGCCATGGGGTACGCCGATCGCGGGATCCGGGCCAACTGCCTGTGTCCGGGTCTGGTGAGCACCGGACTGCGCGCGAATTCCGCTGCGCTGCAGGGACCGGAACCGGAGGCTACGCGCAGCCGGGTCGTCGAGAACACAGCGCTGGCGCGGTCGGCGGACCCGGGCGAGATGGCGTCGGTGGTCGCGTTCCTGCTCTCCGACGACGCCTCGTTCATGACCGGAGCCGCGATCGCCGCGGACGGCGGCCTGACCGCGAACTGACGAGACCGGTGGAATCCGGCCTCGACCTCGAGCATTCCGAACACGACCGAACCCATCCGCCCGCCGCTTCCCGGCGAGCGCTACGCAGAGGACCGCCTATGTCCACCGACCCCACCTGGCGCAGGGATGCCTGCGCGATCGCCGGTATCGGCACGACGGAGTACTCCCGCGACTCCGGCGTGTCGGTCACCGCTCTGGCCGTCGAGGCCGCATCGAACGCCCTCGCCGATGCCGGACTGACGCCGGCCGATGTCGACGGCATCGTCCGCAACGACATGGACCTGGTCTCGTGTGCGGCCCTGGCCGACGGACTGGGCGTTCCGAACCTGACCTACTGGGGCGAGGCCGGCCCGGGCGGCTCCGGCCCGGCCGCGATGGTCGCGCAGGCCGTCGCCGCGATCATGAGCGGACAGGCAACCACCGTCGTGGTGTTCCGCTCCCTCAACGGCCGCTCCGGCCGTCGCTTCGGTCTGTCCCCGGTCGCCACCCCCGAGGTCGGCGGTAACGAGACGTTCGAGGAGTTCTTCGGGCCCTACGGCCTGCTGTCGTCGGGCCAGTACTTCGCTCTGGTCGCGCAGCGCTACATGACCGAGACAGGGTTGACCTCCGAGCAGCTCGCCCAGATCGCCCTGGTAACCCGCCGCCGCGCCAACGCCAATCCGGCTGCGCAGATGTACGAGCGCACCATGACGCTCGACGACTACTTCGACTCGCGCATGCTGTCGTCGCCGCTGCGTCTGTACGACTACTGCCTCGAAACCGACGGTGCCGCCGCGGTCGTCGTCACCACCACCGAACGGGCCGAGGACCTGAGGCAGACTCCGGCCCTGATCCGGTCGGTCGCGATGTCCACCTGTCCGCACCCGCAGCCGGGCCTCATGTACCCGACGCTCATGCGTGAGGACATCACCGCCCTGCCGTCGAGGGTGTGCCAGGAGACGCTGTACTCGCGGGCCGGTCTCGGCCCGGCCGACGTCGACGTCGCACAGATCTACGACTGCTATTCGATCACGGCGCTGATCCAGCTCGAGGACTACGGCTTCTGCAAGCGCGGGGACACCGGCGACTTCCTCGCCGACGGACAGATCGACCTCGGCGGGTCGATCCCGATCAATACGAGTGGAGGACACATGTCCGAGGGATACATCCACGGAATGAACCACGTCGTGGAGGGAGTGCGGCAGATCCGCGGCACCTCCACCAGCCAGGTCGAGGGAGCCCGGGTCTCCCTCGTCACCTCCGCGCCGCCGCCGGCGGCCAGCGCGCTGATCCTGGTGTCGGCATGAGCGCCGGCGGCACCGCCGCACCGGCGGACACTACCCGGGACCGGCTGCGTCCCCTCGTCACCGAACGCGGCAGCAAGGGCTTCTTCGACGCCGCCGCCGACGGAGAGCTCGCGATCCTGACCTGCGAGGACTGCGGCCGCCGCATACACCTGCCCCGGCCGCGTTGTGTGTACTGCGCGAGCACGTCGGTGCGGTGGAAGCCGGTCGCCCGCACGGGCACCGTCTATGCCCACACGATCGTCGAGCACCAGGTCCACCCGCTGTTCCCGGTGCCGTACACGGTGATCGTCGTCGACGTCGACGACGAGGCGGACGGGGTTCGGCTGATCGGCAACCTGCCCGGACGCGTCGACGTCACGGCCGGCACGCCGGTGCGCAGCGCATTCGAGAACCTCGGTACTGACCCCGCGGGCAACCCTGTGGTGCTGCCGGTATGGGAACTCGACACCGAACGCACGGCCACCGCGACCGGAGGCAGGCTATGAGCGCCTCCACTGCAACGCGGCGCCCCATCGATCCGGACCTGTTCGTCGGCGGCGACGCCGAGGCCGCGCTGCGCGGCGCCCGCTGCCCGTCGTGCGGCACCGTCACCTTCCCCTACCAGCGCGGTTGCCCGCGGTGCGGCGAGGAGGCGATGACGGACCTCGAACTGCCGCGTGAAGGGACCTTGTGGTCCTACACGGTGCAGTCGTTTGCCCCGAAGAGCCCGTTCGTGTGCGTCGAGCCGTTCGAGCCGTTCGGCGTCGGCTACGTCGTCCTCGGTGACGTGATCGTCGAGTCCCGGCTCACCGTCGCCGATGCGGATGCGTTGCGGATCGACATACCGATGCGGCTGACCACGATCGTCAACCACGTGGACGAGGACGGCATCGAGATCGTCACGTTCGCGTTCGCCCCGAGCAGTGAGGAGCAACGATGAAGGTCGCGATCGTGGGTGTCGGCATCCACAGGTTCGGTCGCACGGAGGGTGTCAGCGGGCTCGAACAGGGCGCGCATGCGGCACGGCAGGCTCTGGCCGATGCCGGTGTCGAGTTCAGGGATATCCAGTTCGCGTACGGGGGCAGCGATTCGGCCGGCAACGCCGACACGCTCGTCTCCGCTCTGGGCCTGACCGGCCTGCCGTTCGTCAACGTCAAGAACGGCTGCGCGACCGGTGGCAGTGCCCTGACCTCGGCGGTCAGCCGGATCCGTTCCGGCGAGTCCGATCTGGGTCTGGTCGTCGGGTTCGACAAGCACCCGCGTGGCGCGTTCAATGCACGCCCCGAGGACAACGGGATCGGCCGCTGGTACGGCGAGAGCGGCATGATGGTCACCACCCAGTTCTTCGCTATGAAGATCCAGCGTTACCTCGTCGAGCACAACCTGCCCAAGTCGCTGCTCGCGACGGTCGCCGCCAAGGCCTTCCGCAACGGTGCGCTCGCCCCGCACGCGTGGCGCCGCACACCGTTGACGGAGGAGCAGATCGCCGGCTCCACGATGGTCAACGACCCGCTCACGCAGTACATGTTCTGTTCACCGGCCGAGGGCGGGGTGGCGCTCGTCCTCGCCCGCGCGGACCGGGCCCACGAATACACCGATGCCCCGGTGTTTCTCGATGCTGCGGAACTGCGGTCCCGGGAGTTCGGCTCGTTCGAGGTGTTCAGCCCGTGGACGTCACCGGAGCGGGCCGACGGCCCGACCGTCACCGCGTCCCGCGCTGCATTCGAGGCCGCCGGCATCGAACCCGGCGACGTCGACGTCGCACAGATCCAGGACACCGAGGCCGGAGCCGAGATCATGCACCTCGCCGAGACGGGACTGTGCAAGCACGGCGAGCAGGAGTCCCTCATCCGGTCCGGTGCCACCGAGATCGGCGGTTCGATCCCGGTCAACACCGACGGCGGCTGCCTGGCCAACGGCGAGCCGATCGGCGCGACCGGCCTGCGCCAGGTCTACGAGAACGTCGTACAGCTCCGTGGCGCGGCAGGGGACCGGCAGGTCCCCGGGGAGCCGAGGGTCGGCTTCACCCACGTCTACGGCGCGCCGGGCATCAGCGCCTGCACCGTCCTCACGCGCTGACCGGCGCATTCCGACTTTCACCTTCCGAGTAGGAGACCACCGATATGGCATGGGATTTCGAGACCGATCCGCAGTTCCGGGAGAAGCTGGACTGGGTGCAGCGGTTCGTGGACGAGGAGGTCGCCCCGGTCGACCGCGTTGTCGAGCACGCATGGGACGTCACCGACCCCACCCGGAACAAGCTCATCCGGCCCCTGCAGGACGTCGTGCGCGCGCAGGGCCTGTGGGCGTGCCACCTGGGCCCCAAGCTCGGTGGCCCGGGCTACGGGCAGCTCAAACTCGCACTGCTCAACGAGATCCTCGGCGCGACCCACAGCGGCCCCGTGGTGTTCGGCTGCCAGGCACCGGACTCCGGCAACGCCGAGATCCTCGCGCACTACGGCACACCCGAACTCAAGGAGCGGTACCTCCGTCCCCTCATCGACGGCGACATCATGTCCTGCTACTCGATGACCGAACCGCAGGGCGGCTCGGATCCGACCAGCTTCGTCACCCGTGCCGTCCGGGACGGCGACCACTACGTCATCAACGGTGAGAAGTGGTTCTCCTCGCACGCACGGTTCTCGTCCTTCCTGATCGTGATGGCCGTGACCGATCCCGGCGCCCCGCGGACGAAGCGCGCGTCGATGTTCGTCGTCCCCATGGACACCCCGGGTATCGAGATCATCCGCAACGTCGGGGTGTGGGGCCACAACGAGGCGGAGGGCACACACGCCTACATCCGCTACACCGATGTGCGGGTGCCCGTCGACCACCTGCTCGGCGAGGAGGGTGAGGGCTTCGCCGTCGCGCAGACCCGCCTGGGCGGCGGGCGCATCCATCACGCGATGCGCACCGTGGGGTTGGTCCGCGCCTCCCTCGACATGATGCTCGAGCGCGCGGTGTCTCGCGAGACGCGCGGCCGGAGTCTCGCCGACATGCAGCTGGTGCAGGACATGATCGCCGAGTCGTGGGCCGAGCTCGAGCAGTTCCGCCTGCTCGTCCTGCGGACAGCCTGGAAGATCGACGAGCTCGACGACTACAAGAAGGTCATTGCCGACATTTCCGCCGTGAAGATGGTGATGCCCAAGGTGCTCAACAACGTCGTGTCCCGGGCGATCCAGCTGCACGGTTCCCTCGGCATCTCGAAGGAGATGCCGTTCGGCAAGTGGCTGCTCGAGAGCTACCACATGGGCCTGGCGGACGGCGCCACCGAACTGCACAAGCAACAGATCGCCAAGCAGCTGCTGAAGAACGCCACGCCGGCGTCGGGCCTGTTCCCGACGACGCACCTGCCGGCGCTCGACACGGCCGCCGAACTCAAGTTCGGCCTGCCCGCGGTGGGAGCCCAGTGATGACGGGCTCGGTCGTGTCCGACGAGCAGCCGTCGGCCTCGAGCGTCGAGGAGCCGCGCACGGAGGTCGCGCCGGTCCGGACGGGAGAGGACCTCGACTGGGCCGCGCTCGAGGCATACCTGCGGATGCACCTCGACGACCTCGACGGGGAGTTCTCTGTCCTGCAGTTCCCCCGCGGCTCGGCGAATCTCACCTATCGCGTGAGCTTCGGCGACCGTCTCCTCGTCGTCCGCCGCCCGCCCTTCGGTCACCTCGCTCGGGGCGCCCACGACATGACCCGCGAATATCGGGTGCTGTCCCGCCTGCACCGCGAGTACGACCGCGCCCCCCGGGCGCTCCTGCACTGTGCGGACGAGAGTGTCGTCGGCGCCGAGTTCTTCGTCTCCGAGTATCGCGACGGCGTGGTGGTGTGGGATTCGGTGCCCGACTCGATGTCCGGCGTCGACGACGCCGGGCGGCGGATCGGCTTCGCGGTGATCGACGCGCTCGCGGACCTGCATGCGGTCGACCCCGCCGCATGCGACCTGGCGAACCTCGGCCGGCCCGAGGGCTACCTCGAGCGCCAGGTGCGGGGCTGGTCGGCACGATGGGACGACGTCGCCGAGTACACCCCGGCCGAGACCGGGGCGCTCATGGCCGAGGTGACCCGGCGGATCCGTGCGGCGATCCCGGCGAGTCAGCGCGCCGGGATCGTCCACAACGACTACAAGGTCGACAACTGCCAGTTCCCGCACGGCGACCCGACCCGGGTCAAGTCGGTGTTCGACTGGGACATGGCCACGACCGGGGACGTGCTGGTCGACCTGGGCACGCTGCTCAACTACTGGCCGGACCGGACCGTGGATCCGGACTCGGACGCGGCGTTCATCGTCGTGCCCGGCATGCACGGCCTCGACCTGCCGTCGCGGGCGGAGGTGGTCGCGCGGTACGCGGCCGGCAGCGATCTGGACCTGTCGCGCGTCGACTGGTACGAGGCGTTCGGGTGCTGGAAGACCGTGGTCATTCTGCAGCAGCTCTACGCACGGTTCGTACGCGGCGAGACCACCGACGCGCGGATGGGTCAGCGCGGCGAATTCGTCGCGCCCCTCGCCCGTCGCGCGCTCGGCCTGCTCCCCGCCTGACCTCCCTCGGGCACGCCCGTCCGCGCGGTGGCACCGGCCACCGCGCGGACGAATCGTCTCACCATCGATCACACGAAAGGCGAACTCCATGGCCTCCGTCGGACTGAGCGCATACGGAATGAATCCCACCGAACTCGTCGAACTGGCGACCTGCGCCGACGATCTGGGATTCGACGCACTGTGGCTGGGGGAGCACGTCCTCCATCCGGTCGCCTACTCCAGCAGCCACCCTTCCACGGGGACGACGCAGCACCACACGGGACCCATCGTCGATGTGTCGACGGAGCTGACGGATCCGTGGGCGGTGCACGCCGCCGTGGCCGCGACCACGAACCGCATCAAACTGGGCACGGCCGTGTATGTCGCTGCGCTGCGACACCCGCTGCACACTGCGCGCACCACCATCACCGTGCAGGAACTCAGCGGTGGTCGCCTGCTCTTCGGGGTCGGTGCCGGTTGGCTCGAGGAGGAGTTCGCAGCGCTGGACGTGCCGTTCCGCAAACGCTTCTCGCGAACCGACGAGTGCGTGACCATCCTGCGGAAGGCGTGGTCGGGCCGGCCGTTCTCCCATGAGGGCGAGCACTATCGATTCGACGAGGTACAACTGCACCCTCGCCCTGTGCATGTGCCCGTCATCCACGGCGGCAACGGACCGAAAGCCCTGGACCGTGCGGCACGGCGGGGGGACGGGTGGTTCTCCTCCGGCACGCCGAGCTTCGAGCAGGCGGTGGAGATGGTGACCGAGATTCGCAGGCTTCGGCGCGAATTCGGTCGGACGGGCGAGTTCCCGTGCTACGTGCGTGTCGAGGCGGCGGACGCGGCGGACCTGCGCCGATACCGCGACCACGGTATCGAGGACCTCGTGGTCTGGGCCGACTCGGTCTGGAAGGGCGACACGGTGGAAGAGCGTCGTGACTCCCTGGCCGCGGCCGCCGATCGCCTCGGGGTGGGATCACCGCAAGTCTGAGGGTCAGCCTGCGCCTGCAACGTTCACGACCGGGATCGACGCGCCGCTGACTGCGCGCGAGGAATCACCGAGCAGGAAACCGATGACCTCGGCGATGTCGGTGGGGCGGGCCCAGGTGGAGCGGTCGGCCTCGGGCATCGCGGCGCGGTTGGCGGGAGTGTCGATCATGGTGGGCAGCAGGCCGTTCACCCGGATGTTGTCGTCGGCGTACTCGACTGCGAGTGCCTGGACGAGGGCGGAGACGGCCGCCTTGGAAGCGACGTAGGTGGCCGCGCCGGGGAAGGGCCGGACGGCGGCGGCGGAGCCGATGCAGACCACGGACCCACCGCCGTGGCGGATGAGTTCGGGCAGGGCGGCCTGGATGACGCGGTAGGCGATCTTGAGGTTGATCGACAGCTGGGCGTCGAGGACCTCGAGGGGTGTTTCGTGGACCCGGTGGCCGGCAGCGAATCCGCCGACCAGGTTGACCACGCCGAACAGCGGCCGGTCCTCGTCCTTCGTCGCGCACTCCACGATCGCCTCGACGGCCTGCTCGTCGGACAGGTCGGCGCGGATCGTCTCGAGGTTCGGGTGCGGAGCGATGCGGTCGAGTTCGGCATCGACGTACCAGGGGACCACCAGTCGCCAGCCGGCGTCGAGGAGGTGGCCGGTGACCGCGGCGCCGAGGCCGCCGGTGCCGCCGGTGACGATCACGGTGCGGGCGGGGGACGTCTCGTTCATGGGCAAGGCCTTTCGAGGTGCGAATGGGTCGTATCGGGATGGGAGATGCGGTCAGGGCACGCGAGGGTCGGCGCGCCGGATCTCGGGGGTCGCACGCCAGTCGTCGAGCCCGTGCTCGACCGTGCCGATGCAGGTTTCACCACGGGTCAGCGCGGACCAGTGGGCGTGATTGAGCTGGTGCAGGGTGAAGCCCGCGTCGAGCGAAGACTGGAATCCGCCGGCGTCCTGGCTCTGGTTCACCGACTCCTTGATCAGCAGGGCTGCCATGGTGGGGATCCGGGCGATCCGGCGCGCGAATGCGAGGGTCGAATAGGCGATTTCGTTCTCGGGGAAGATCTTCGAGACCATGCCGAGGGCGTGGGCATCGGCCGCGTCGAGGCAGTCACCGGTCAGGAGCAGTTCCTTGGTCTTGCGGAGGCCGAACTCCCACGGATGGGCGAAACACTCGACGCCGCACATCCCCAACCGGGTGCCGACGACGTCCGCGAACGTTGTGTTCTCGGCTGCGACGATCAGATCGCAGCTCCACATCAGCATGAGCGCCGCGGAGTACACGGCTCCGTGCACCTGCGCGATGGTGATCTTGCGAATGCTGCGCCGGCGCCGGGTGTTCTCGAAGTAGTAGTGCCACTCCTGGTGGTGGCGCATCTCTGTCTCGGAGTAGGTGGCGCCGTTGCAGGCGTAGGTGA
Source organism: Rhodococcus sp. 14C212 (assembly GCF_011058195.1). NCBI lineage: Bacteria > Bacillati > Actinomycetota > Actinomycetes > Mycobacteriales > Nocardiaceae > Rhodococcus > Rhodococcus sp. 14C212. The sequence goes on from NZ_JAALEH010000039.1 coordinate 28,510, forward strand.
CGTGCTGGTCCGAGCCCGGAGCGCGCTCGCGCACGTCGTCGGAGGAGCCGAGATCGTGCCCGGCCGAGAAGGCTGGTCCGTGGCCTCCGAGGATGACCACGCGCACCGTGTCGTCGGCCTCCGCGCGTGCGTAGGCCTCGCCGAGTTCGACGAGCAGGCCCCGGTTCTGGGCGTTGCGCTGCTTCGGGCGGTCGAGCATGATGCGGACGATTCGGCCCGCGTCGAGGGACTCGTAGGTCAGGTACTGGTAGTCGGTCATCGCGGTCCTCACGGAGTCCGGCGTGCCGGCGACGGTATACCCGCGTCCGGCAAAACATGCCAATATTCGATATGATTATGTCTACCGTACCGTCCTCTGTGGCGCAAGTCACCGGGCTGTTGTAAAGCTGTGCAGCTCAACGCTGCCGACGGTGGTGAGCGGGCAGTCGGCGTCGGCCGAGGGCCAGCACCCCCAACGCCAGCGCGACGGCGCCCGCGGCGGCGGCGAACGGGACGTGAGGGTTGAAGATCTCGCCCATCCGGCTTGCGGCCCACGGGGCGACCGCGCCGCCGCCGAAGCGCACGAAGCTGTACGCCGCGGCTGCGGTGCTCCCGTCCACCGGCGCGGCGTCCATGCCGATTTCGGTCACCAGGGTGTTGAGGACGCCCAGGAACAGGCCCGAGACGACGATGCACGTCACGACCGCCGGTCGGTTGCCGGTGAACACAGCCACGACCGTGAGGGTGAGGGCGAACAGGGCCAGACCCAGGGCGGTCGCGCCGATCGCGCCGAGCGCGGTGCGCAACCGAGGCGCAACGGACACCGACGAGATCACCACGCACACGCCCCAGCCGCAGAAGACGAATCCGAGCCGGAGGGGATCGAGTTCGAGGACGAACGGCGCGTATGCGAACAGGGCGAAGAGGCCGAGGTGGTACAGCAGGGAGACGAGCGCGATCGACAGCAGGCCCGCGTGCCCGAGCGCCCGCAGCGGTGCGAGGAGCGGGATCGGCCGGTCGGGCGTCGTCGAGGATGGCAGCAGGACGACGAGCAACGCGAAGGCCACGGCCATGAGCGCGGCAGCACCGAGGAAGGCGGCGCGCCAGGATATCTGGCCGAGGAGCCCACCGGCGAGCGGGCCCGTCGCGATGCCGATGCCGACAGCGGACTCGTAGAAGACGATCACCCTCGGTGCACCGCCGGCCGCGGCGCCGACGATCGCGGCCAGTGCGGTCGCGACGAACAGCGCATTCCCCAGTCCCCAACCGGCGCGGAAGCCGATGATCTGACCGAGGGTCCCCGACAGGCTCGCGCCCAGGGCGCACCCGGCGATGACGAACAGGCCGAACAGCAGGGTCTTGCGGGTGCCGATACGGCTGGACACCGCGCCGGTCACGAGCATCGCGAGACCCATCACGGCCATATAGCCGGTGAACAGCAACGACACCTGTGACGGCGTGCCCCCCAGTTGCTCGGCGAGTGGGAGCAGGATCGGACTGACCACGCCGATGCCCATGAATGCGACGATCACGGCGAACGTGATCGCCCATACCGCGCGCGGCTGCTTCGGCTGCCCCGGGGGCATGCCCGGGGGAGGCGCGGAAGCTGCCGGGGGCGGTTCCGCCGGACGCGCCGGGAGGGAAGTCTCGTCGGTGGGTATGGAGGGTCTGGTCGTCAAGAGGTCTCCGCTTTCGTTCGTCACCCGACGGGACACGCTCGACCGAGAACGCCGCGGAACTCCTCCGGACACGGCCGTGCCGCATACGAACGGGCCGCAGCTGCCGGGTGTACCCAGGAGGCGGCGGCCGGAAGACGAAGGGCAGGCTAGGCGGTCAGAGCCACTCCACCCGGTCGTCGAGGATGCGTGGGTTCTGGCGGCTGATGCGGTCGATGACCTCGCGCATGTGTGCGCGGGTCAGAGTGCGGGCGAGTTCGGCGTTGCCGGCAGCGATGGCGTCGTGGATCTGGCGGTGCGGCTCGGTGAACGCCTCCCGCTCCTGCTCGTTCCACTCCTCGGGGTGGGCGCCGAGCATCCGGTCGGTGTACAGGTGGGCCAGGGCCGAACCGGTGAGGTCGAGGACGTAGTTGCCGGTCAAGTTCCGCAGCGCGCTGTGGAATCCGGTGGCGGTCTCGGTGACCTCCTCGTTCGACATGTCCGGTGTGAGATCGTGGGCGGCCAGGGGAGTGAGGTCGACGTCCTCTCCGGCGGCGATCCGATCGGCGAGCATTGCTGCGGCCAGCCCCTCCATCTCCAGGGCGGCCTCGGCGACTTCGCGGAACTGGATGCCGTTCGCCTGCAGGTACATCGACAGCGTGTCGCCGAACTCGGAGCCTGAGGGCTCCGACACGATCGGCCCCCCGCCCAGGCCCTGCCGGACCGTTACCAGCCCCTGTGCCTCGAGCAGGCGCAGGCCCTCTCGCACCGATGCGCGGCCGACCCCGAACCGCTTGGCCATGTCGTTCTCGGACTCGAGCGCGGAACCTGGGCCGAGCCGGCGGTCGGCGATGTCCTTGGCGACCATGCGTGCGACCGTCCGCGAGACCTTCTCGTTCCGTGTCATCGCGATGGCACGTCGGAGGGCGGCGGTTCCTGTGGGAGAACCCATGGTGTTGCGCGTCATTCGATGTCCTCGTCGGTTGTTCGGTCGGCGATCGGGGTGGTGATGAGTATAGGGACGGGAATCGTCCCGACCGCGCCGTCCTCCTTAACCATGCCAATATTTCGTATCTAATGCTATACCAAAGCTATGACGCAGCACACAGTGGAACACTATTCGACGCACTCCGGCACGCAGCACCAGGCGCTGGTCGGGCAGAGTGCCCTGGTTACCGGCGGTAGCGAAGGCATCGGCCGCGGTATCGCGGAGCGGTTGCTCGACGCCGGCGCGACGGTCGCGGTGGCGGCCCGCCGCCCAGAGATCCTCGACGAGGCCGTCGCATCGTTGCGCGCTCGGTGCGGCGACGAGTCGCGGGTCGCGGGCATCGTGGCCGACATCGCCGACGCCGACTCGGTGGCGGCGATGTTCGAACGGGTCGAGCGGGAGTTCGGGTCGCTCAACATCCTGATCGCGAACGCCGGCAGCGGCACTGTGGCGCCGTTCCTCGAACTCACCGAGGAGCAGTGGCAGGCCTGTATCGACCTCAACCTCACCGGCACGTTCCGGTGCGTGCAGGCCGCGGCCCGCGCGATGGTCCGACGTGAGGGGACGAATCGCTCGATCGTCGTGGTCTCGTCGATCCGGGCGCTGGGTGTGCGGCCGAGCCTGGTGCCGTACGGCACCGCAAAGGCCGGTCTCAACCAGTTGGTACGAATGGCCGCCTACGAGCTCGCCCCCACGGGCATTCGGGTCAACGCACTGTCCCCCGGAATCACTGCGACGCCACTTACGCAGGAGCGCAATTCGCTGTTCGACGAGCGTGCCGCCACCGTGCCGATAGGGCGCGCCGGTACGCCGGCGGACATGGCGAGCGCGGCCCTGTACCTCGCGGGCCCGGACTCGGCGTTCGTCACCGGGACGAACCTCGTCGTCGACGGCGGGGAGTCCCTGTACTGACCTGGTGCACGGAAGCCGCTGTACCGGATCCCGACCCGATCGAACCGGCCTTCGTCGGCGATGTGATGTACAACGCACAAAACATTGCTATAGTTACGGTGTTTTTCGCCCCGATCCGGAGCCGCTCCGTCGAATCCGCGCCCGTATGTCGCCGCGCCGGCCGGCGGAACCACCACCACACGCAGCGCAGCTGCCCGCGGCCCGAAAACCTTTGCAGTAGAACGTGACTGCGTTACGACGAAGGAGAACGCTCGATGACCAAGGTGATGAACGGGATCAAGGTCGTGGAGGTCGCGTTGTATGCGTTCGTCCCCTCGGCAGGCGCGATCCTGTCCGACTGGGGAGCCGACGTGATCAAGGTCGAGCACTCCGACTTCGGGGATCCGATGCGCACGACCGCGGCGTGGGGCGTGCCCGGCGACGTCGACGGCATGTCGGGCCTGTGGGAGATCAACAACCGTGGCAAGCGCGCCATCGCGCTCGACATCGCCACCCCCCAGGGCCGCGAGGTCCTCATGAAGCTGGTCGAGACGGCCGACGTCTTCTCCACCAACTTCCTGCCGGATGCGCGGACCAAGCTGGGTATCGACGTCGACGACATCATGGCGCGTAATCCGCGCATCGTCTACGCGCGTGGCACCGCCCAGGGCGTCGCCGGACCCGACTCCGAGAAGGGTGGATTCGACGGCATCACCTACTGGGCCCGCTCCGGTGCGGCGGGGTCGATCGCCCCCGACGACCTCGAGTGGCCGGCCAACATGCCGGGACCGGCCTTCGGCGACGTGCAGAGCGGCATGGCGCTCGCCGGCGGGATCGCGGCCGGACTGCTGCACCGCGAACGCACCGGGGAGGGGGTCGTCGTCGACACGTCGCTGTTCGCGGTCGGCGCGTGGGCGATGCAGGCGACCATCGCCGGCGCCCAGCTCATCGGGGCCGCGGAACTGCCCTATCCGGACCGGTCCGCGCCGGTGAACCCGGTCTCGAACATCTACCGGACCAGCGACGGCCGGTACATCCATCTGGCGCTGTTGCAGAGCCAGAAGTACTGGCCCGGGCTGTGCGAGGCGATCGGCCGACCCGACCTGATCGACGACCCGCGTTACGCGACGTTCGAGGACCGCGCCCGAAACACCCGCGAGTGCACCGCCGAACTCACCGACGTGTTCCGTAGCCGCAACCTCGGGGAGTGGACGGACATCCTCGGCAAGCAGGAGGGGCAGTGGGACGTGTTCCGCAAGCCCCTCGACGTGCTGACGGACCCGCAGGCGATCGCGAACGAGTACGTCCGCACCGTCGAGTACGAGGACGGACGCACGCTGGATCTCGTCACGGCGCCGATGCGGTTCGGAAACGAGGCCCCGGTGCTCACCCGTGCCCCCCAGCACGGCGAGCACACCGAGGAAGTTCTGCTCGAGCACGGCCTCGACTGGGACCAGATCGTCCAGCTCAAGATCGACGGCGCCATCAAGTGAGCCGGATCCGGGATGCGGCGACCGGTGAGCGAGGCCGTCGCATCCGGGTCGGGCTGGGAGCGCTGACCGCCCAGACTGTCGGCGGGACCGCGGCGGAGTCGGGTCGGGCGCTGGACGCCCTCGTGCGGCATGCCGTGACCGCCGAGAAGTCCGGGTTCGACTCGGTCTGGCTCAGCGAGCACCACTTCGCAGAAGACGGTTACCTTCCCAGCCCGTTGGTGGTGATGGGCGCGCTGGCTCGCGAGACGGCCGCGGTCGACCTCGCGACGAACGTCGCGATCGGGCCGCTGTACAACCCGCTGCGGCTGGCCGAGGACGTCGCGGTCGTCGACCAGCTCAGTGGTGGGCGGGTGCTCCTGGGCCTCGGACTGGGATATCGCCCGGAAGAATTCGCGGCGCTCGGCATCGACCGTTCGCGGCGCGCGCGAATCCTGGAGGAGACCGTCTGCACGCTCCGTGCAGCCTGGTCGGGCGAGCCGGTCGTGCCGGCCGGACGGAGCGGGCAGGCCGTCCCGGTCCGTCCGCTCCCTGCCCGGCTCGGAGGTCCACCGATCCTGTTGGGCGCGTTCTCGAGTCGGGGTGTGCGCCGCGCTGCACGCATCGCCGACGGTTGGATCGCGCCCGAGCTCGCGTCCGTCGCGCAGCTGGCCCGCCGCCTCGAGACGCTCGAACTCGCAGACCTGGACCGGCCCTTCCACATCGCCCTGACGATGTGCGCCTTCACCGCCGCCTCGGGGGCGTGGGAGGCGGTGGCGGACGGGCATTCCCTCGTCGGCGACCGGTACCGGCGCTGGATGGCGCAGGCCGGTGACGGCGTCGTACCGGAAGGGTCGGGCACGAACATACCCACGCAGACGCGACCGGACCATGTCGTGGCCGGCACGCCCGAAGAATGTGTTGCCCAACTTCGTCCGTGGTGGGAACTGCTGAGGGCCTTACCCCGGACGGTGAGCGCGCACGTGACGGTGCGCGTGGTGTTCCCCGGCGTCGACGATGCGGCGACCCGCGAGTCGATCCGGCTGCTGGGAACGGCCGTTTTCCCAGCTCTGAACCACTGATTCCACTGCCATGACGCAGATCGCTTCCGGGTATGGACTGTGATCTGAATCTCCGTTAATATTCGCATGTTCCTAATAGTAAGGGTATGCGATCCGCCGAGCGGATCTCCCGTTCGAACTCCATCCGATTCAGGAGGATTACGTGTACGACCTTCGCGATATCAAGATCATCGATACCGACACCCATGTCGTCGAGCCGCCGGACCTGTGGACGTCGCGGATGTCGACCAAGAAGTGGGGCGATCTGGTGCCCCACGTCCGCTGGGACGACCAGCGCGGTGACCAGGCATGGTTCGTCGCCGGTAAGCGCATGAGCGCAGTCGGGTCGCCGGCGATGGCCGGCTGGCACGAGTACCCGCCGAACTGCCCGCCCCGTTTCGAGGACACCGACCCGCGCTCGTGGGATCCGGCCAAGCGCCTGACGATCATGGACGAGTACGGCATCCACGCCCAGATCCTCTACCCGAACGTCGCGGTGTTCAGCTCCAAGACGCTGCAGTCCAACGGCGACAACGAGCTGCAGATCGCGTGCATCAAGGCCTACAACGACTACCTCACCGAGTGGGCGCAATTCGCCCCCGGCCGGTACATTCCGGTCGGAATCCTGCCCTTCTGGGACATGGAGGCCACGCTGGCCGAGGTCGAGCGCGTCGCCGCGGCGGGTCACAAGGGGCTGGTCTTCACGCAGAACCCGGCCGCGTTCGGCCTGCCGATGCTCACCGACCCGTACTGGGACCGCCTGTGGGCCTCGGCCCAGGAGAAGAAGCTGCCCATCAACTTCCACATCGCCTCCGGTGAGGTCGATCTCAGCGGCTTCGGCCACGAGAGCAACGGTGTCCACGCCAACTACGCGATGATGGGCATCTCGTTCTTCATGGACAACGCCCGCACCATCTCTCAGCTCATCTGTGGCGGCATCTGCGATCGATTCCCCGAACTGAAGTTCGTCTCGGTCGAGTCCGGCATCGGCTGGATCCCGTTCGCCCTCGAGGGCCTGGACTGGCAGTGGAAGAACAGCGGCGTGCACAAGGAGCACCCGGAGTACGAGCTGATCCCCAGCGAGTACTTCAAGCGTCAGATCTACGGCTGCTTCTGGTTCGAGCAGGACTCGGCCCGCAGCGCGATCGAGCAGCTCGGTGCCGACAACGTCCTGTACGAGACCGATTACCCGCACCCGACGTCGATGTCGCCCGGCCCGGCCTCCGACGCGCTGGCGCCCGACGAGTATCTGCGCCGCAACTTCTCCCACCTGTCCGAGGCGGATGCTCGAAAGATTCTGCACGACAACGCCGCCGCGCTGTACAACCTGGACTCCTGACCCGGAGGCCGGTTCGGCTTCCGGGTCCTGCGTCCCTGTCATCTTCTCGGCCGTGCACTCGCCGGCCCAGTCAAGTGGAGGAAAGATGTCCCTCTCGGAGTTCGAGTCCCGTGCCCGTGCGTGGGTCGTCGAGACCGTCGCCCGGCTCGGGTTCGACCGGGTCGACGACCCCTACGACGTGGCCGTGTTCCACGACCTCGGATTCGACGACGAGAAGGCACTTCTCGATCAGCACCGTACTTGGCAGAGGGTCAAGCTCGATGCCGGTTACGGTGCCCTCGACTGGCCCGAGGAGTTCGGGGGTGCCGGCCTCGGCGCCGACCTCGCGGAATTCTTCGCCCGCATCGAGAACGATCACTGCCCGCTGCGTCCGCACGAATTGTTCTCGGTGACAATGCATCTTATTGCACCGACCATTCGGCTCCTCGGGACGGAGGAACAGAAACGCGAGTTCCTGCCCCCGATGCTGAGAGGTGACCTGCTCGCGTGCCAGCTCTTCTCCGAGCCCGACGCCGGTTCCGATCTGGCAAACCTGGGGACCCGGGCGGTGCGGGACGGCGACGACTGGGTGATCACCGGGCAGAAGGTGTGGACCTCGGGCGCGCAGTTCGCCGACTGGGGTGAGCTCATCGCACGTACCGATCCGGACCAGCCCAAGCACGCGGGAATGACAGCATTCCTGGTTCCCCTGGACGCTCCGGGGGTCGAGGTCCGTCCGATCCGGCAGATGTCCGGCGGCAGCAGCTTCAACGAGGTCTTCCTCGACGGGGTGCGCATCCCTGACTCGCTGCGGCTCGGTGACGTCGGCAAGGGCTGGTCCGTCGCGCTGACCACGCTGGCGTTCGAGCGGGAGGGCGGGTCCAACACGGCGAACGTCGGCGGGCAGTTCGACCAGCTCCTCGACACCGCCCGCACCCTCGGCCGCGACACCGATCCGCGGGTGCGCGAGCTCCTCGCGCGGGTCTACCTGCGGCAGAAGCTCGCCCAGGTCGACATGCTGCGCGATCGTCAGGCCCGGGAGGCCGACGCCGCCCCGACGGCGGTCGGGTCGGTGCGCAAGATCCAGTGGGTCGACAAGCTCGCCGCGGTCTCCGAAGCCGCGCGCATCATCCTCGGACGCGATCTCGTCGCGGACACCGGTGTGCCGGGCACGTTCGGGTGGAACGCCCACGTGCTCGGCGCGCCCGGGTACAGCATCGCCGGTGGCTCCGACGAGATCCAGCGCAACATCGTCGCCGAGCGACTGCTCGGACTGCCGGCGGAAGCCCGTGCCGACCGCGGACTGACCTGGCGGGAGGCACGCGCCCGTGCAGCCGCCCCGCCTTCCTGAGCCGACCCTCGGCGTCACCATCCGAGCCTCACCCCTGTGTACTACCCCCCGAGTACTGCTCTTCACGAAAGGCCGTGTTCCATGAGAATCTCGACGCTGCGCCGCACGATCGCCGGACTGGGGGTCGCCGCGCTGACGTTCACCGCGGTCGCCTGCGGTTCCGGCACCACCACCGAGGTCGCCGCAGAGGACCTGGGCCCGCAGGGGGACGCCGCGTGGCAGGAGGTCGTCGAGGCGGCCAAGCAGGAGGGCTCGGTGACGTATTACACCGGGCAGGCGACCGACAATCTCGAGAATCTCGCCGACCGCTTCGAGTCGGCGTACGGGATCACCGTCGACATCGTCCGCGACAACGACGCGAATCTGCAGACCAAGTTGGCCGCAGAGGCCTCGACCGGCCGGCAGGTCGCCGATGTCGTCGCTTCGGCGGCCCGCCCGTGGGTCGACGAGCGTATTGCCGAGGGCTACTACACCCCGGTCACCGGCCCGGCGTTCGACGCGGCCGAGTTCGACAGTGAGAAGTTCATGATCGGCGACACGATCTTCACCTCGTCGGCGGCCGTGCTCACCTACGGCTGGAACACCGACCGGGTCCCCGAGGGCATGGACAGCTACGAGGACCTGCTCGCCCCCGAGCTGGCCGGCGGTAAGATCGGCGTGATCCTGCCGGTATCCGCAGCAATCGTCGACTTCTACGACTACCTCGCGGACACTGTCTCACCCGACTTCGTCGAGAAGCTCGCCGCGCAGCAACCACGCACCTATCCGGGTGCGCAGGCAATGGGTCAGGCCCTGGCTTCCGGGGAACTCGCCGCCACCGTCTACACCGTCCCGCTGACCGCCGAGAAGGCGGCCGGCGCTCCGGTCGAATCAGCCATGCCGAAGCCGGTGTTCGGTGCGGCCTTCTACACGGGCGTCACCGGCGCCGCTCCGCATCCCAACGCGGCGCAACTGTTCGCGAACTTCCTCCTGACGAAAGCCGGTCAGGAAGCGGTCGCCAACCGTGCCGGCGCGGTCCTGCCCGACATCGCGACGGCGGCGACTCCGGCCGAGAACATCTGGGTCAACTCGCGGACCGTCACCGCCGCCGATGTGGAGGCCTTCCGCGCCGAGTTCGAGCAGTTGTTCGGCGCTTCCCAATAAGCACACCGGTTCGGTACGGACCTGATACGAGAGGAACTCCCGATGAATGTCGGTGAACGTTTGAAGAGCGCGGTGTGCACCGCGGAGGTCATCGTCGTCCGCATCGATGACGGCGCGACGGGACCGCTGCTGTGCGGTGGCGCGCCGATGAGCGCGGAAGCGGCCCCGGCCACGCCCGCCGAGGGCAACGAGCTTCTCATGGGTAAGCGCTACTCCGGTGGCGGCGTCGAGGTCGTCGTTGTGCGTGGCGGTGCCGGGCCACTCGCGGTCGGCGACGAAATCCTCAGCCAGAAGCAGGCAAAGCCCCTCCCGTCCTCGGACTGACCGGGCCCCCGGCGCTCCCTCACCCACGAAAGGCGACAGCATGATTCTCGGAAGCTCGGCCGCGGCAGAGGACACCGCGTTGCTCACCGACACCATCCGATCGGTGATCCGTCGGACGGACCCGGCCGACGGACGCTCGGAGCGCGTCTACCGCGACGGTCCGGTCGATCGTGACCTGTGGGCCGTGCTGGGCACCGAGATCGGCGTGGGTGCACTCGCCGTTCCGGAGGCCGCCGGTGGTCTCGGCGTATCGTTCGCCGACGTCGCCGCCGTCCTCGAGCTGCTCGGTGGGGAACTGAGCCGGATCCCGGTCCTCAGCGGCGTCGTTGCCGCCGCGGCGTTGTCGCGCTGCGACGGCGCGCCGCGCGCCGCGGAGCTGCTCGCCGGCATCGCGACGGGGGAGGCCGTCGTCGCCACGGTCGTGACCGCCCCCGGTACGGACTCCGGATTTCGGGCCGAACACGTGGGTGACGACGTGTTCGTCACGGGCCGAGCCGGTTTCGTCGTGGATGGCGACGTCGCCGACACCGTGTTGGTGCCCGCCGCCGACGAGTCCGGGACGGTGGGCCTCTACGCCGTCGACGCGGCCGTGCTCACGACCGAGCGGATGGATACCACCGATGCGACCCGGATCCTGTCCCGGGTTCGTGCCGAGGCGGCGCCGGCAACCGTCCTCGCGGAGCGCGTTCCACTCGAGTGGATCCACGACAGGGCGGTCGTGGCCCTCGCGTGCGAGAGCCTGGGCGTCGCGCGTACCTCCCTGGCCAATGCCGTCGACTACGCCGGCCGGCGCGTCCAGTTCGGCCGCGCCATCGGCGGATTCCAAGCGATCAAGCACATGCTCGCCGAGGTCGCCGTGGCTGTCGAACTCGCCGAGTCCGCCGTCGCCCACGCTGTGTGGGCAGTCGTGGAGGGGAGCGACGACGATCTGGCCGAGGCCGCTGCGATCGCAGCCCTCGCCTGCGGGGACGCCGCGCGACTCGCTGTCGAGAAGAACATCCAGGTGCACGGCGGTATCGGTTTCACCTGGGAACACACCGCACACCTGTACTACCGTCGTGCCCTGAGTTCCGGCGTCCTGTGGGGGAGCGGTGACGATCACGCCCAGCGCCTCTATGCTCTTGCCGCGGCAGGCACGGCGAGAGGCAGCGAGACATCCACCGATCCGAGGCAGGAGCCGGCATCCGCCGTGCTCTCCTCCACCGAGTCCTGAACCCGGCTCGTTCAGAAAGCGAGTACACCGTGTCCCACGTCTCCGTACGTCAGCTGCTCAAGAACTTCGACGGAAAACCACCCACCGTCGCCGTCGACCACCTCGACCTCGAGATCGAGGACGGTGAATTCCTCGTGCTGCTCGGCCCGTCGGGCTGCGGCAAGACCACGACGCTCCGCTGCCTCGCGGGCCTCGAACAGCCGGCCGGAGGCTCCATCACCCTCGGCGACCAGGTGGTGTTCGACCGGCAGCGCGGCATCAATCTCACCCCGGACAAGCGGTTCATCGGTATGGTCTTCCAGTCCTACGCTCTGTGGCCGCACATGACCGTGCGCAAGAACATCGCCTACCCGCTGAAATCCCGCAAGCTCACCCATGCCCTCGAAAGCGGACGCGTCGAGGAGACCGCGGCGCTGGTGGACTGCGAGCGGTTGCTCGACCGTCTCCCCGCCGAGTTGTCCGGCGGTCAGCAGCAGCGCGTGGCTCTGGCCCGCGGCCTGGTCTCCCACCCCGACCTGGTGCTGTTCGACGAGCCGCTGAGCAATCTCGACGCCCGCCTGCGCGACCAGGTGCGCGCGGAGCTGCACGACCTGCACCAGCGCAAGCCGTTCACCGCGGTGTTCGTCACGCACGACCAGAGCGAAGCCCTCGCTCTGGGAACCCGGATGGCGATCATGAGGTCCGGCAGCATCGTCCAGATGGGCCCGCCCCGCGAAGTCTTCGAGGAGCCGGTCGACGAGTACGTCGCGGGCTTCACCGGCATGTCGAACCGGGTCCCGTGCGAGTACGTCGACGGCCGGTGGTACGCATTGGGCACCGAGATCCACGGCATGCAGCCGCGTGCGGCTGCGTCGGTCGGTTCGTTCGTGGTGCGCCTGCGCCCCGAAAAGGTACGCCTGGTCCCGGACGTGGCGGACCTGCAGCCCGGCGAGGCGGGCATGGCCGTCCACGTCGACGACGTCGAGTACGGTGGCCTGCACCTGGACGTCATGCTCTCGGTCGCGGTCGAGGGCTCCCAACGTCGCCAGTTGCACGCCCGCGTCGCGACGTTCGATTCGTTCCGCGCACCGCGGGTGATCGAACGCGACGCGCGGATGGTCCTCGCCTTCGACCCGATCGACGGGCGGACCTTCGACACCGACGGCAGGGCTCTGCCGATGGAACAGCAGGCGCTCGTCAGCGCCCTGGTGGGGTGAGGACGATGGCAATTCTGACACTGCCACGGACCGACGAGCACGAGCCCGTCGCAACCGCCCCGACCGGTATGCAGAACGCGGCGGTGCGCGCCGGGGCACGCCGAATGGGTGTCGTCGCGTTCACCGCGTTGCTCGCCTACCTGGTCGTCCTCCCGATCGTGCGCCTGCAACTGACCGCATTCGAGGACGGCGCCGCCGGTTACGCTCGGGCGTTCGGCTTGTCGCGTATCGGTCAGATCCTCTGGTACACACTCGGATTGGCGATCGGATCGCTGGCCATCGCGATGGTGCTGGGAACCGCTCTGGCGTGGGCGGCCAGCCGCCTGCCCCGCCGATTCGCCTTCCTCGAAGTCCTGCCGATTCTGCCCATCGTCATTCCGGCGGTTGCCTCGATCGTCGGCTGGGCGTTTCTGCTGTCGCCGCGGCCCGGCTACCTCAACGCTGTGCTGCGGAACCTGCCGTGGTGGTCGCACCTCGAGGAAGGCCCGGTCGACATCTATTCGATCGAGTGGATCGTCATCATCACCGGCTTCTCGCTGAGTTCGTTCGTCTTCATGTTCGTCCGCTCCGGATTCGAGAACATCAACTCCGAGATGATCGAGGCCGCACAGGTTTCCGGCATGCCGGAATGGAAGGTCTTCTTCAGGATCACCCTTCCGCTGCTGCGCCCGACCCTCATCTACGGTTCCGGTGTCGCGCTGCTGCTCGGTCTCGGCCAGTTCACCGGACCACTGCTTCTGGGCACCAACTCCGGCGTCAGCGTGCTCACGACCGAGATGTATTTCCAGATCAGTGACAGTCCCGCGCAGTTCGCGACCGCCGCAGCGCTCGGCTCACCGCTGCTCGTCGTCGGTGTCGTCGTGGTGTTCGCGCAGAAGGCGATGCTCGGCAATCAGCGCCGGTTCGTCACGCACGGCGGCAAGGCGTTCAAATCACAGGGTCGGCCCTCCAAGGCCGGCGTCGCGGTGATCCTGGTGTTCTCGCTGCTGTCGACGATCCTGCCGCTGCTCGCCCTGGTGTTCGTCGCGCTGTCCCGATACTGGCGCGGCACCGTCGACTTCTCGACCCTGACGTTCGACAACTTCCGCACGATCTTCTCCGGCACGGCCGTGCCGGCCGCGGTCGGCAACAGCTTGATGTTCTCGCTCGCGGCCATGGCGATCGTGCTGCCGCTCGGCTTCGTCGCGGCCAGCCTGATCGTGCGCGGGCAGCGCTACCCCGTCCTCCGCCTCCTCGTCGACGTTCTGGTATCGATGCCGCTCGGGGTTCCTGCCGTGATCTTCGGCGCAGCATTCCTGCTGACCTACACCACCGGTCCGATCATCCTGTACGGCACGCCGTGGGTCGTGATTTTGGTGTACGTCACGCTCATGCTGCCGTTCGCGACCCGTATGCAGCTGTCGTCGATGCTCGCGCTCGGGGACAGCTACCTCGAAGCGTCCCGTGTCAGCGGCGCGGGCTTCGTCGCCACGAACGTGAAGATCCTGCTGCCGCTCATGCGCGGCAGCTTGGGCGGTACCGCGGCGCTGCTGTTCGTGCTGCTCACCCACGAGTTCACGGCGTCGCTGCTCGTGCGCGCGTCCCAGACCCAGGTCATGGGCACCATCCTGTTCGAGTACTGGTCCAACGGCGGGTATCCGCTGGTGGCCGCCGTTGCCCTCGTGATGACGGGCGTGACCGCCGTGGGTGTCACTGCGGCGATGCTCGCCGGCGGCGCGGACGCGATGAGCAAGATGTGACATGTTCCCGGACCGCCCGGCCGACCACGTGTCGGCCGGGCGGTCCGGCGTTCTCCCTGTTCTGCGAAAGGCAAAGACTGTGGACACAACGGGAAATCCTATCTGGCTCCGTGGTGCGGGTGTCGTCGTCACCGGGGCGGGTAACGGTATCGGCAAGGCACTGGCGCAGCGCCTCTCCGCCGCGGGCGCGAGGGTGGTCGTCAACGACCTCGCGGCCGACGAGTGCCGCGCCGTCGCGGACGAGATCGGGGGCGTCGCGATACCGGGGGACGCCGCGGGTGAGCAGGCAGTGGCCGAGCTCGTCGCGCGAGCCCGGGCCGAACTCGGCGAAATCGACGCCTACTTCGCCAACGCGGGCATCGAGACCGGACCGGACGACACCGAGTCCGCATGGGAGCGGTCCTGGAACGTCAACGTGCTGGGGCACGTGCGCGCGGCACGGGAACTGCTGCCCGAGTGGCTCGAACGCGGCCGCGGCCGGTTTGTCGCGACCGCATCCGCCGCGGGCTTGCTCACGATGCTCGGCTCCGCTCCGTACTCGGTAACCAAGCACGCAACCGTCGCCCATTCGGAATGGCTGTCTGCGACATACGGCGACCGCGGAATCATCGTTCAATGCCTGTGCCCGCAGGGAGTGCGGACGAACCTGCTGCCGACCGACGAGGCCGGCTCGGTGATCTTCGAATCCGGGGTCCTCGAACCCGGGCAGGTGGCGGACGAGGTCATGCGCGCTCTGGCCGGTGAGGAGTTCCTGATCCTGCCGCACCGTGAGGTCGCGCAGTACTACGTGAACCGCGCGAGCGACACCGATCGCTGGCTGCGTGGGATGCGCCGCATCCAGCATCGCATCGAGAAGCTGAGGGCAACGCGCGCGACGCAGGAGGTCAGCGACGGCAAGGACGTTCGGTGACCCGAATTGTTCACGCCGACGAGACGGTCATGTTGATTAACCCGTGTACTGAATAGTCGCGCTCGGATAAGGTGGCGCTCATGACCGAAGCGGACGCCCGCGACCTCGACTACTGGTCCTTCGTCGAACTCGCGAACCGGCGCCTGAGCAGCCGATACGGCGATTACCACGAGCAGGCCACCGAGGTGCTGCTGACCCTCAACCGGGCTTCCGACATCGTCACGTACGACCTCGAGGCGGCCGTGCACCGCCCGAGGGGGCGGTCGTGGTCGGCGTACCGCCTGATGTTCGTCACCTGGCTGGCCGGCCCCATCGAGCCGAAGGTGGCCGCCAAGCTCACCGGCATGAGCCGCGCCGCCGTCTCCAATCTCGCGAAACCACTGGTCGAGGCCGGTCTGCTGGCTCGTACCCCGGATCCGGAGGACGGCCGGTCGGTCCGCTTGTCGCTCACCGAGGCCGGCGAGCGGGAGATCGTGGAGACGTTCCGCGCCCAGAACGAGCGCGAGACCGCCTGGGTCGATGTGCTGACCGAGGCGGAGCAGCAGATCCTCGTCATGCTGCTCAACAAACTCATCACCAGGCGGAGCCAATTCGACATGCGCGACCGCAACTGACGACCGATCTTCCCGATGTGGTTGCGCTCACGCCCGAAAACTAGTTAAGGTGTTTACTAACACCGCGGGGATCCGCGGATCAGCCACCGAGAACCCGAGGAGCGGAATCCCATGGCGTTCTACCGACAGCTCGGCGTCATCCCGCCGAAGCGGCACACGCAGCACCGCAACGAGGACGGCGGGCTGTTCTACGAGGAGCTGATGGGCGAGGAGGGCTTCTCCTCGGACTCGGCGCTGCTCTACCACCGCCACATCCCGTCGGCCATCGTCGACGCGACCGAGTGGAAGGTGCCCGAGCAGGCCACCACCCCGAACCACCCGCTCAAGCCGCGTCACCTGAAGCTGCACGACCTGTTCCCGGAGACCGTCTGGGCGGAGACCGACGTCGTCACCGGCCGCCGGCTGATCCTGGGCAACGCGGACGTGCGCCTCTCCTACGTCGTCTCGAGGAAGGAGTCGCCGCTCTACCGCAACGTCGTCGGCGACGAGATGGTCTACGTCGAATCGGGCACCGCCCGCGTCGAGACCGTCTTCGGTGTGCTCGACGCCAAGGCCGGCGACTACGTGCTGCTGCCGATGGCCACCACGCACCGCTGGATCCCCACCGGCGACGAGCCGCTGCGCGCCTATGTCATCGAGGCCAACAGTCACATCGTCCCGCCGAAGCGCTTCCTGTCGCGGTTCGGCCAGTTCCTCGAGCACGCGCCGTTCTGCGAACGCGACCTGCACGGCCCGACCGAGCTGATCCAGGTGGAGGACACCAACGTCGAGGTCCTGGTCAAGCACCGCACCTCGCACGGGATCGTCGGCACCCGCTACCTCGTGCCCAACCACCCGTTCGACGTCGTCGGCTGGGACGGCTGCCTGTACCCGTACACCTTCAGCATCCACGACTACGAGCCCATCACCGGCCGGGTCCACCAGCCGCCGCCGGCGCACCAGGCGTTCGAGGGCAACAACTTCGTCATCTGCAACTTCGTACCCCGCAAGGTGGACTACCATCCGCTGGCGATCCCGGTGCCCTACTACCACTCCAACGTCGACTCCGACGAGATCATGTTCTACTGCGGCGGCGACTACGAGGCCCGCAAGGGCTCCGGCATCGGCCAGGGTTCGATCTCCGTCCATCCCGGCGGCCACGCCCACGGTCCGCAGCCCGGTGCCTACGAGCGGAGCCTCGGCGTCGACTTCTTCGACGAGCTCGCCGTCATGGTGGACACCTTCCGCCCGCTCGAACTCGGCGAGGGCGCGCTCGCGTGCGAGGACCCGGCCTACGCCGGCAGCTGGAATCGAGGTCTCGGCAAGTGAGCACCCTCGGACCCCTGCTCGCCGGCCTGTGTGACGACGCGGCGCTCTTCCCGCCGGGCAACGCCCCGCTCGACCTCGCGCTGCCGGCCCACGCCGCGCACCGCGTCGCCGACCACGCCGAGCTGGTAGGCACGTTCGTGTTCCCGGCGCCGCGGATTCCGGAGCTGGTCGAGGCGCTCGGGCAGCGACCGCTCGGCGGTGAGCTGACCCTGAGCCTGACCGTTCCCGGCGGTCCCGCCGCGGTCGTTCCCGCGATGGAGAGCCTGCGCGGCCTCGACGGCGTCGCCGTGGCGGCGCTCGAGATCGCCGTTCCGGCCGACGAGACCCCCACCGGGCTTCTCGTCGCCCTCGATGTGCTCGCCGCCGAGTACCCGGGAGTGGCTCTGTTCGTGGAGATTCCGCGCGACGAGCGCCGCACCGAGATCCTCCAGGGTCTCGTGGGATCGCGCTACGCGGCGA
Source organism: Rhodococcus sp. 14C212 (assembly GCF_011058195.1). NCBI lineage: Bacteria > Bacillati > Actinomycetota > Actinomycetes > Mycobacteriales > Nocardiaceae > Rhodococcus > Rhodococcus sp. 14C212. The sequence continues at coordinate 46,128 of NZ_JAALEH010000039.1, forward strand.
AGTTCCGCACCGGCGGCGTGGTCGCCGAGGCGTACCCCGACGAGCAGGAACTCGCCGAGGCCGTCGCGACCGTGGTGCGCACGAAGGTGCCGTTCAAGGCCACGGCCGGTCTGCACCACGCGGTCCGCAACACCGACCCACAGACCGGATTCGAGCAGCACGGATTCCTCAACGTGCTCGCCGCCGTCGACGCCGCGCTCGACGGTGCGGACACCCCGGACCTGGCGGCCGTGCTCGCCGACCGGGACGGCGACCGCCTCGCCGCACGGCTGGGCTCGCTGACCCCCGCGCGCATCACCGAGGTCCGCAACAGCTTCCACTCGTTCGGAACCTGCAGCATCGCGGAGCCGCTCGTCGACCTCGTCGAGGTCGGCCTGGCTCCGTCGACGATGTCCCCGATCACCGAAGGATCCCTTGCATGACCGTCATCGACATCCCGGAAGGTTCGCTCTTCGGCGCGAACAACCTGCCCTACGGTGTGTTCTCCACGGCCGGAACGCAGCCCCGCGTCGGTGTACGCGTCGGTGACTCCGTTCTCGACCTGTCCGTCGTGTTCGACGACCCCGCCTTCGTCGAGCCCACCCTGAACGCGTTCATGACGCAGGGCCGCGCCCGCTGGGACGAGGTACGCGCCGCGCTGCAGAACCTGGTCGCCAGGGACGTGCCCGCCGAGGCCGTGCACGCCGTCGCGGACGTCGAGCTGCACCTGCCGATCGAGGTCGCCGACTACGTCGACTTCTACGCGTCGGAGAACCACGCGTCGAACCTCGGACGGCTGTTCCGGCCCGACAACCCGTCGCCGCTGATGCCGAACTGGAAGCACCTGCCGGTCGGCTACCACGGTCGCTCGAGCACCGTCGTCGTGTCCGGCGTGGACATCGTGCGCCCGTGTGGCCAGCGCAAGGGCCCGAACGACCCGGCGCCGGTGTTCGGACCGTCGATCCGTCTCGACATCGAGGCCGAGATGGGCTTCGTCGTCGGTGCCGGCTCGCCGATGGGATCGTCGATCACCCCGGACGAGTTCGCCGACCACTGCTTCGGGGCCGTCATCCTCAACGACTGGTCGGCCCGTGACATCCAGGCGTGGGAGTACGTGCCGCTCGGCCCGAACCTCGGCAAGTCCTTCGCGACCTCCATCTCGCCGTGGGTCGTGCCGCTGGCCGCGCTCGAGGCCGCCCGCGTCGACACCCCGGTGCAGGACCCGGAGCCGCTGCCGTACCTGAAGGGCACCGAGAAGTGGGGCCTGGACATCGATCTCGAGGTCGAATGGAACGGCCACGTCGTCTCGCGTCCGCCGTACGCCCAGATGTACTGGTCGCCGGCGCAGATGCTCGCGCACACGTCCGTCAACGGTGCCGCCACCCGCACCGGCGACCTGTTCGGTTCCGGCACCATCTCCGGGCCGGAAAAGGAGCAGCGCGGCGCGTTCATCGAACTCACCTGGGGCGGTAAGGAACCGGTTCGGGTCGGCGACGAGACCCGCACCTTCCTCGAGGACGGCGACGAGATCGCGATCTCCGCGACCGCTCCGGGCCCGGACGGCACCCGAATCGGCTTCGGCGAGGTCCGCACCCGCATCCTGCCCGCGAAGGACGGCGGCCGCTGAGCCGGCTCTCCCCGGATCCGCGCGCCGGCTCGACAGCGGCGCGGTGAATTCCGCGCGTCGACGTCCGGTCGGCGCGCGGATCCGTTTCAGCAGACGATCAGCGAATCACCTACGCACAGAACACCGCCCGACGCCACATCGGCGTATACGCCGATGCAGGGAGCGGGCCTGGCCTCGGGACGGTTCGGGACGCGGTTGCGGTCGGTGACGGTGCGCAGCATGTCGCGCCGGGCCGGCACCTCCTGGTGCGGCAGCGTCACCATCACGCACCGCGCCGTGCGCTGCGTCGGCACGAGCGCGACGGAACCGGCCTCGACACGCCGGCCCAGCCAGTCGTCCTCGACGAACCCGGTGCCGTCCGTCGAGACCACGACGTTGGGCCGGAAGCGGCGCAGCGCGACGCCCGCCGGCTCGTCCGTGCCGAGCGCCTCCACGGCGGCCGTCGTGAGCAGGTGCAGCGGCGCGTCGTCGTAGGTGCGGGGGCGGGCCTCCAGGGTCAGCGCACGCCCGGTCAGCTCGGACAGCAGCCCGGGGGTGCGCGGGTCGTCGCCGCGGGTGCACCGGCCGTCGGGCAGCGTGATCTCGAGGACGGACGGATCCGACGGGTCGGCGTCGTCGAGCAGGCGGGCACGGCACTCGAGCAACCGCGACCAGGCCCGCACCTTCTTCGCCGACGCCACGGTGCCGGTCTCGGCGTCGATCACCGCCCACATGTGGTCGCCGCGCAGCCCGTCGGACTCGATCGTCGCCGACTGCAGTTGCTCGCCGCCGAACGACTTGACCGGGTAACGCCAGAGCTGAGAGACCTGCACAGCGGGCCAGCATACGGACCGGTGTGTCCTTCGGGCGGTCGTGGCAGCCCGAAGGACACACCGGCGCAGCCTAAGGTGTGGCGTATGAGCGATGATGCGACGCCGCGCCGTTGGGGCCTGACTATCCCTCTCGACGGCATTTCCCTGCCGGATCAGCGAAACCTGATCGCCGAACTGCCCGACCTCGGCTACACCGACGTGTGGTCGTCCGAGAGCAGCGTGGCCGACGCCTTCACGCCCCTGGCGCTGGCGAGCGTGTGGGCGCCGACGCTGCGGCTGGGCACCGCGATCGTCCCGGTCTTCACGCGCGGCCCGGCCACCCTGGCGATCTCCGCGGCCACCCTCGCCGCCGCCGCCCCGGGCCGCTTCGTCCTCGGCGTCGGCACCTCGTCCAACGTGATCGTCGAGAAGTGGAACAGCACCCCGTTCGAGGAGCCGTTCAAGCGGGCCCGCGACACGCTGCAGTTCCTGCGCGCCGCGCTCGCCGGAGAGAAGGTCACCCACAAGTACGACACGTTCGAGGTCAGCGGGTTCCGGGCCGGCCTCGTCCCCGATCCCGCCCCGCCCCTGCTG